>CAJUOO010000003.1 GCA_910588535.1 uncultured Lachnospiraceae bacterium
CACAAATGGATAATGATCATGAGGTTAATAAATTATTTGTGAAAATAGGACGAATACAATATTTTTTAATTATGTTAGTTTTATTAGAATATTTGACATTCGGAAAGTTTTTTATTCAATTATGGGCAGGTACTCAATATTCAGAATCATTTTATGTAGCGCTTTGTTTAATTGTTCCAGTAACAATTCCTTTAATACAAAATTTGGGTATTGAAATTCAAAGAGCCAAAAATAAACATCAATTTAGGGGAATTATTTATTCTTTTATGGCTGTGATAAATATAATAATAAGTATTCCTTTGTGTAAGAAATATGGATCAGTGGGTTGTGCGCTCGGTACTTCTTTTTCCTTATTATTTGGTAATGGTATAATAATAAATTGGTATTATCATAGGCATATAGGATTGAATATAAAGCATTTTTGGCTTGAAATTTTGAAAGAATCTAGAGGCCTGATTCTTCCTATTATTTGTGTTATCACACTATATTATTTAAAATTTGAATGGACATTTTTAACGTTTGTTGTTGGAGGAAGCATTTTCGCTATTATTTATTTTGTTTCGATGTGGCTCTGGGGATTAAATAATAGTGAAAAATCTTATATTTGTAATTTCATTAAGAAGGTAGTTAAATATGATTGAAATAAAAAAAGAAAAAGATTGTTGTGGATGTGGAGCATGTGCTGACATATGTCCAAAAATGTGTATTAATTTATTATTCAATGAAAATGGCTTTCTTTTTCCAAAAGTTGACAAAAATTTATGCATAAATTGTCAATTATGTAATAAAGTATGCCCTATATATAACGTAAGAAAAAGACGGACAAAAAATGAGTTTTATGCTGGACAAAATATTGATAATAAAATTCGAAATAGATCTACTTCTGGTGGTATCTTTTTTGCAGTCGCGAAAAAAATATTGGATGATGGTGGAATAGTTTATGGAACAGCGCTTACAGATAATGCAAGAAGTGCAGAATTTCGTAGAATTGACAAAATTGAGGAGCTTTCCGTATTAATGGGAAGCAAATATATACAGAGTAAAACGGCCAATGTTTTCAAATTAGTTAAACAAGATTTGAATCAAGAAAAAACGGTTTTGTTTGTTGGCACACCATGTCAAGTAGAAGGATTAAAAAAATATATTAATACTAATTTTTCTAATTTATATACAATGGACCTTGTTTGTCATGGAGTTGCTTCTCAAAAAGTATGGGCCGAATATATAAAATATCATGTGAAAGAGACTAATAAAAAATTAATAGATGTGAATTTTCGCAGTAAAATAATTGGTTGGAACAAGGGCGGTTCTATGCAGATATTATTTGATAATGATTCAATATACTATAAAAATTTTAGAGAAGATTTATTTGGTAGAGCGTTTAATGCAAATTTGGTTTTTAGATCTTCATGTGAAAATTGCTGTTTTAAAGGGTTTTCTAGGATAAGTGATATTACTTTAGGTGATTTTTGGGGCATAAAGGAGTTTGTAAAGAATTTTGATGATGACTTAGGTACATCATTGATAATTGTTCATTCTGAAAAAGGGAAGGAGATTCTAAAGGCATTGTCATCTAAATTAAATGTAAGTAGAGTGAAAGCCTATGAAGCAGTGAAGAAGAATCCATGTATAGTTGAGTCTATAAAACCAAATAAGAATAAAGAAGATTTCTTTAGAAAATTGGGGAATGAGCCGTTTGAAGAATTAATTGAAAAATATGCTATGATAGAAATAAATTTATGGAGAAATCTTAGAAGAAAAGTATATAGAAATTTAATTAGAGTGTGGGAGCAAATAGATGAATATATTAGTAGCTGAGTTACAACCTGCGAAAGGTCATAGAAATTTATGTTTGCATACATGTAAAATATTATCAAAAATAGGGAAAGTTACCTTTGTTGATTCTTTGAGTGATGATATATCTGAAGATCAATTTAATGTAATTCGCTCCCCTTTCGGATATTATCAAGGGACTAATAAATACTTAGATATAATTCAAAGAACTTTACATTCTGTATATATAATAAATTTTGTCAGTCAAATATATCATAATGGAAATTATGACATTTTTATTGGGATTACTTATGACGAATTAGCATATGCATTAGCATGGAGAAAGTTAAGAAATGTTAATGTTTTTTTAATGCAACATAATAATTTTGATATAGCTAATCATAATTTTTTAAAAAAAATAGCTTTAAAATATATTTTTTCTTTTACAAGTATTAAAATTATTACACAATGTAACTTTATAGCTGAATATGCAAAGTATAGATATAAATTAGATTCGGATAAAATTATAATATGGCCACATCCTTTGAATATAGTACGTAATGATATAGAAATTTATGATTGCGTTGGAATAAGTAATAGTAATGATGAAAAAATTATAGAAGATATTATAAAATTAGAAGAAGAAACAAAAATATTTGCAAGGAAAGGTCTTAAAATAATATTGAAATCAAAAAAATTACAATATGATGATGGTTCATTAAAAGTTATTAATGGCTTTTTGTCAGAAAAAGAGTACAATGAATATATTTCGAAATCAAAAATTATTTTTATGCCTTTTTCCAAATTTTTTAAATATAGAATGAGTGGAACATTAATGGATGCTTTTTCAAATTATAAACCTATTATAGTAACATCTAGTCCATTAAGTAAAGCTTGCCAGAATGTTTATCCATCGATTATTAAGGACTATGATGTGGATTCATTTTTGAAAAGTATAATGGAATTTAGAGAAAGAACAGATATCATGAAAAATGAATTTGATAGATTTATTTCTTTTCATGATGATAGTAATCTTACAAATATTATTGAAAATACAATTGATAACAGTTTGAATGGTAAAATACAAAATAAACTTGGAGATTTTTAGGAGGATTGTGAGGAAACTATGGTTATAACTAAAACGCCTTTTCGTATATCTTTTTTTGGTGGTGGTACGGATATTGAAGAATTTTTTTATGATAATGGAGGTGCGGTCCTCTCAACAACGTTTGATAAGTATTGTTACGTTAATGTGAGACATCTTCCTAGGTTTTTTGAATACTCGACAGAATTATCGTATTCTAAAATAGAAAGGGTTGTAAGAGTTGATGAAGTTCAACATCCTGCTATTCGAAATGCGATGAAAATGCTTGATATGCATGAAATTCGTCTTACTTATGAAGCTGATCTTCCAGCTCGTTCAGGGCTTGGAACAAGTTCTTCATTTGCTGTAGGAATGTTAAATGCATTTTATGCATTAAAGGGAAAATATGTTGATAAAAAAAAATTGGCAGATGAAGCGATATATCTTGAAAGAATTTTATGTGAAGAAAGTGGGGGATGGCAAGATCAAATTGCGTCTTCTTTTGGTGGCTTTAATAGAATTAATTTTAATAGGGAGGGATATGAAGTGTGTCCCGTGATTATCAGTCCAGAACGAAAAAATAGTTTGAATAATAATCTTCTTATGTATTTTACAGGTTTTACAAGATTTAGTTCTGACATTCAAAAAGGGAATGAAAGAATACGTAAAAATAAGTTATATGAGTTAAGAGAAATGTTAGCATTGGTATATGAGGCAGAAAAAATATTGACAAGTAAGAATGATAACTTGGATGATTTTGGGCGCCTTCTGGATTATAATTGGAAATTAAAAAAGCAGACAGGGAATGCAATATCTACGAATTATATTGATGATTTGTATGAAAAAGGGATTTCTGCTGGTGCATTAGGTGGAAAGTTGTTAGGTGCTGGAGGTGGAGGATTCCTTATATTTTATGTGAGGCCTGAAAAAAAAGATTCTGTTATGAAAGCAATGAAAGATTTATTGTTTGTACCATTTAATTTTGAAAATGAAGGTACAAGGGTAATTTATTATACGTCAGAAACTTATATGGAGAAATAAAGTTAGAAAAAAAGGGTATATATTATGAAAGTAGTTATCATGGCGGGTGGAAAAGGCACACGTATTTCTAGCATTGCATCTAATATTCCAAAACCTATGATTCAAATTCAAGGTAAACCGGTATTGGAATATACAATTCAATCCCTCAAAGAACAAGGATTTAATGATTTTATTATTACTATTTCATATTATGCTGAGTATATTGTAAACTATTTTGGAGATGGAAGCAAATATGGAATTAATATTGAGTATTTTTATGAATTAGAAGCTTTGGGAAATGCAGGAGCTCTTTTTAAATTAAAAGATAAATTGACAGATGATTTTCTTTTACTAAATGCTGATTTGATTTTTGATGTTTATTTTGAACGCTTTATAGCATTTCATAAAAATCATAAAAGTGTTGTAACTTTATTTACACATCCAAATAATCATCCTTATGATAGTGGAATTCTTGTTGTAGATGAGGAAAAGGCAGTAGTACATTGGTTGACAAAGGAAGAATCTAGACCAGATTACTATAAAAATCGTGTAAATGCGGGACTGCATATATTGTCTCCTGAAATTTTTGACATAATAGATATAGATTCAGAGCTCGTAGGGACAATAGATTATGATGGAAAAATAGTTAAAGTTGATTTAGATAGACAGCTTTTGAAACCTTTAGCTGGAACAAAAAAGATATTTTGTTATGATAGCCCAGAATATGTGAAGGATATGGGGACTCCTGAACGTTATAAGATGGTATGCGAAGAACTTTTAACTGGAAAGATTAGAAAAAATCTTAAATATTTGCAAAAGGCAATATTTCTTGATCGAGATGGAACTATTAATAAATATGTTGGATTTCTTAATAATATTGATGAATTTGAGATTCTTCCAGGAGTATCAGAAGCTATACAAATGATAAACAATTCAGGATATTTAGCAATTGTGGTTACTAATCAACCAGTAATTGCTAGAGGAGAATTAACATATGAAGAGTTAGATAAAATCCATAATAAGATGGAAACTTTATTAGGAAGTGAGGGGGCATATCTTGATGCAATTTATTTTTGTCCCCATCATCCACATAAAGGATTTAAAGGAGAAGTAGTAAACTTAAAGATTAATTGTGAATGTCGGAAACCAAAACCGGGAATGTTATTAGAAGCCGCAAGAGACTTTAACATTTCGTTGACACAATCATGGATAATAGGTGATGGAGAAAATGATATAAATGCGGGTAAAACTGTTGGATGTAAGACAGCTTTGATAGGTAATAAAACTTTTGGTCAAGAGATAACAGCGTTGTCTTTATTAGATGCTGTAAAACAGATTTTAAAATGTTAAGAAAGGGATAGTAATATATTTGTTAATATTATGAATAGATTAGATGCAAAATTAGAAAAACATATTTTGTTTCTTTTGAAAAGATATCCGCAATTAGAAGAATGCAAAAAGGATATTATTAAAGGATATTTATTATTAGAGAAATGTTACAAAGATGGAGGGAAACTGCTTGTAGCTGGAAATGGAGGTTCTGCTGCTGATTCTGAACATATAGTAGGAGAATTAATGAAAAGATTTAAAAAACCTAGGCATATTGAAACAGCATATAGTGAAAAATTAAAATTAATTGACCCAGAGCGTGGAAAAAAATTGTCAGAGAATCTTGAACGTAGTTTAACGGCAATTTCACTTGTAACACATGAAGCTTTAACTACTGCCTATATAAATGATGTTGATGGTTCTGGAGTATTTGCACAATTGCTATATGGATTTGGTCGTATGGGAGATGTTTTTTTAGGAATCTCAACTTCTGGGAATAGTGAAAATATTATAAATGCTACGGTAGTTGCAAGAGCCAGTGGTATAAAAATAGTTGGTCTGACTGGAGCTAATGGAGGGGAGCTCGCGAATGTGGCAGATGTGGTTATAAGAGTGCCAGAGATAGAGACATATATGATTCAAGAGTTACATCTTCCGATTTATCATTGTTGGTGTTTAATGTTGGAGGATAAATTTTATTAGTGTTAAAGGAGAGGTGTAATATGTGCACTAGTCTTAAAAAGAAGATTATGTTAGTATTTGGTACTCGGCCAGAGGCTATAAAAATGTGCCCTTTGGTTAATGAGTTAAAGGCTAGATCATCTATTGAAACTTTAGTGGTAGTGACAGGACAGCATCGCCAAATGTTAGCTCAGGTTTTAGAAGTATTTCATGTAATTCCTGATTATGATTTGTCTATTATGAAGGAAAAACAATCTTTATTTGATATAACTATAAATGTGCTTGACAATCTTAAAGGAATTTTAGAAGAAACAAATCCAGATGTTGTTTTGGTTCATGGTGATACAAATACGACATTTGCTACATCGCTTGCTTGTTTTTACATGAAGATTCCTATTGGACATGTTGAGGCAGGGCTTCGAACATATAATGTCTATTCTCCATGGCCAGAAGAATTTAATCGTCAAGTAGTAAGTATGATTAGTAGTTATAATTTTGCACCTACTGCTTTAGCATTTCAAAATTTAATTGATGAGAAAAGAAATTCAGAAATGATTTGGATAACAGGAAATACTGTGATCGATGCACTTAAAACAACAGTTAAGACTGATTATTCACATTCAGAATTGGTTTGGGCATCTGACTGTAGATTAATTTTGATAACAGCACATAGGCGAGAAAATTTAGGTACAAATATGTATAATATGTTTCGCGCAATTAAACGAGTTTTGGATGAACATAGTGATGTGAAAGCCATTTATCCAATTCATATGAATCCATTGATTCGTTCGGCAGCAAAAGAAATCTTTACAAATAATGATAAAATCCATATTATTGAACCGTTAGATGTTTTAGATTTTCATAATTTTCTTTCAAAATCTTATTTGGTAATTACAGATTCAGGAGGCATTCAAGAGGAAGCGCCAGCGCTTGCTAAACCGGTACTTGTTATGCGTGATACTACAGAACGACCAGAGGGTGTTATTGCTGGTACTTTAAAATTGGTTGGTACATCAGAGGAAGTAATTTATAATGAATTCACTTTATTACTCAACAATAAAGATGTTTATGATTCTATGGCGCAAGCAGTGAATCCTTATGGAGATGGACATGCTTCAGAACGAATAGCTGATATACTTGAGTTTGGTGAAATGAGACATTAATCATTTTTAAAATATAGTTAATAAATTCATATTTTTTGTTTGACAATTAGATTGAAATTTTTTTTATTTTATAAATGAAATTTCATCAGTGATATTGTTCTGTGACAGATTATAATAAATAAAATTTTCTTATACAATTAAGTTGCTTAGGATTGTATTACAGAAAGGAAAGGTAATTTATGACAAAGAAAAATAAATATTTGATAATGGGCGTGAGTGATATGATTTGAAAAAATATATTATTTCAAAGAAAATACCAGCATTTTTAGATGCTTTGGTCTTGTAATAAATGAAATTAATAACAGGTTATCTATGCAAATTTTATATTATTTATTTTTTTAGGATTGAATTAGATATATATTATTTGATAAAATTGTAATAACTATTGAATATCCAAAGGAGTGCGATACATTTCCCATGAACCACAGAATATACGGCTACGTAAGAGTCAGCAGCAAATATCAAAATGAAGATCGCCAAATACTTGCCATGCAGGAGGTTGGTATTTCCGCAGAGCATATTTATGTAGACAAGCAGTCCGGTAAAGATTTTGACCGGCCTGCTTATTTAAGTTTACTTTCTGTCCTCACGAAGGGTGCTGTTGTGTACATAAAGTCGATTGACCGGCTTGGAAGAAATTATAATGATATTATTGAGCAATGGCATATGATTACAAAGGAAAAACAAGCTGATATTGTGGTGTTGGATATGCCTCTTTTGGATACTAGGCGAGGAAAGGATCTGTTGGGAACTTTCCTGAGTGATGTCGTTCTTCAGTTATTAAGTTTTGTGGCGGAAAATGAACGACAATATATTAAACAAAGACAAGCAGAAGGAATATTAGCAGCTAGGCAGAGGGGGATTCAATTTGGAAGGCCAAAGATACCTTTACCAGATAATTTTCAATCTGTATGTATTAGATGGAGGAATAAAGAATTAAGTATGAGAGAAGCTGCCAGACAATGCGGTCTGGCAGAAAGTACATTTTATGATAAAGCAGGAAGTTCAAAATCAGAAGTCGGATAGTAAATAAAATGATCTAATTCATTATCTAATGTAATCTTTTTATCTTATTCATAAATCACAAAACTAACAGGGAGAACAGAATAGAAATTACGAATATATATAAATATTGTTAAATAATACTCATAAAACTGATATCCGTAGTATATAATAACCGGTCTCCCTGTTACATGGTATCATTTTATATTATATAGAAATAAAAGTATTCTATTGTCATATTATTATTTGAGTGATATAATACCGAATAAATACTCAGACAAATTGTATTATTTTTGTAGGAATTATAATAATGGAGACTTTTATGAAGCAACTAAAGAATTATGAGCACACTATTTATGCCAGTTATCTTGGCTATATTACGCAAGCGATAGTAAATAATTTTGCCCCTCTTCTATTTCTGACATTTGTTGCAGATTATCAATTAACTTTGGATAAAATTACACTAATTACCACTATTAATTTTGCAACACAACTTTTGGTAGATTTATTATCTGCAAAAGTAATCGATCGAATAGGCTACAGAATTTCTGTGGTGGCAGCCCATATTTTTGCATCTGCAGGGCTTATCGGTCTGGCTGTTTTGCCTTCTATATTCTCAGATGCCTATATAGGTTTATTGATAGCAGTTATAATATATGCAGTAGGTGGTGGTATTATCGAGGTATTGATTAGCCCGATTGTTGAGGCTTGTCCGACAACAAAAAAGGAAGCTGCGATGAGCTTACTTCACTCCTTTTATTGTTGGGGGCATGTTGGCGTGGTAGCACTCTCGACCATTTTTTTTGTTCTTGTTGGTGTAGAAAATTGGAGAGTGATGGCATTTCTCTGGGCAATGATTCCACTGGCAAATAGCATATACTTTCTTATGGTGCCAATTTATCCAATTGCGGACGGACAGGAAAAGTTGTCTTTAAAAGGATTATTTAGTCAGAAAGTATTTTGGCTGTTAATGGTTATTATGATCTGTGCTGGCGCATCTGAACAGGCGATGAGTCAGTGGGCATCTTCTTTTGCAGAATCAGCACTTCAAGTATCTAAGACGATTGGAGATTTGGCGGGACCCTGTATGTTTGCACTGCTAATGGGAACATCAAGAGCAATCTATGGAAAATACAGTGATAAAATTCCATTAAGGAAAATGATGATAGAAAGCGCTGTACTTTGCATTATTTGCTATTTGTTGGCAGTCTTTGCTCCGAATCCACTTATCAGTCTGGTGGGTTGTGCTTTATGTGGATTTTCCGTTGGGATATTTTGGCCGGGTACTTTCAGCATGGCAGCATTGCATCTACCTGCTGCTGGAACAGCAATGTATGCATTTATGGCACTTGCTGGAGACATTGGATGTTCGGCTGGACCGACAGTAGTGGGCATGATTGCCAGTGCAAATGAAGATCAGTTAAAAATAGGGTTAATCTTTGCCATGATATTCCCCGTAATAATATTATTAGGGATAACGATGCTTAGGAATAAAAAACGACAAGAATGAAATAAAAGAAGATTCAGCATCAGCCGCCAAGTGTTCCTCCGGGATATTTTATGTGTGAACCGAGACACTGGCGATACAGCAAGCCGTACTCCTCCCAGAACTGATGCTAATAGTATTGTAGATCAGACTTTGTAATTATGCAAGTAGAATATGAAATACATTATTTATCACTTGAAAATTATAGATAAGTAAATCTGAAAATTTTTAAAAAAGTTTTTATTCAATTTGATAATATAATATAAAATAAAAAAACAATATCATTATATGGTGGGTATATGGTACAGTCTTTAAGAAAAGATTCGTGTAATAGGAATAGTTTTAATTGAGAGCTTTTAAAAGCTGAGAGAGGGAGAGTATGACAGATTTATTTGCAGTGGATGGTAATATTTTATTATTATTGCAGGAATATATTAGAAATCCTGTATTAAATGATTTTTTTAGAGCGGTGACGCATCTGGGAGATCGAGGAGGAATTTGGATATTCTTTGGAGTGCTGTTACTTTTTTCTGAAAGGGGCAGGCGGGCGGGGATCCTTGTGTTGTTTTCTCTATTGATGTCATTGCTTATCAATAATATGATATTAAAACATATATTTTCAAGAACAAGACCTTATGAAGTGGTGGAAGGGTTAATTCCCCTTATCCCGGCACCGAGAGACTTTTCCTTTCCCTCTGGTCATACAGCGAGCTCTTTTGCGGCAGCATTAAGTATCTACCGGACCATGCCAAAACTCCTTGGTATAGGTGTGTTGATTCTGGCAGGGCTAATTGCGTTTTCAAGGCTTTATGTTGGTGTACATTATCCAACTGATGTGATAGGTGGATTTTTTTGTGGAATGGCAGCAGCCTATGTGGCAAGCTATTTTTTGCGGCAAAGGTACTAAATTTTTTCCCTATTTTGCCGATGATATAGTTAAAGTATTACAAGATACTAGGAATCGGTACAGAAGGGGGAGTTTTATGAATACCATAGACAACAGCAATATGGCGAGCTTGACAAATACATATCTGGAGAATATAAAAAAGAAAGAGGAAAAAAGTAGGGTGGAAACTTCCCGTGTGCAGAAGAATTCCAAAAAGAAAGTGAAGAAAAAGAAATTGAATTATAATCACAGGGAGATTTCACAGCAGATTCTGCGCGCTTCCAAGCTTAGCAGCGCTGCCAATGTATTGGCGCGTGCGCATAGCAAGCTTGGTGTGTTGAGGCGCAGTCAATCCACAGGACAGTATAATGAGCGGGAGATAACAAATGCGATAATTCATGCTAGGCGCATGGTGCAATGTGCTTCGAAAAAGGTGCAGAATCTTAAGGAGGAGGACATTCAGAAGAAAAAATTGGAGAGAAAAAGTGGCGGCGAAGATTTAGTAAGAAAGATAGAGACAAGACAGAAAATAGAGAGAAAGGAACGCCAGATTAAACAAGAGATAGCTAGGCAGCAGGCATTGGATGCGATTGCGGAAAAGAAGGATTGGGTGGAATTGTCACAGAAAAAGAAGTGGAATCGCAATCAAGAGCGTGGTAAGGTAAATGAAGCAGATATGAAATATATTAAGGGTAAGCTGGCGATTATGAAGGATGAGGGATATTCTGAGGACAATAGTGAAATCCTAAGGTTGAAGGCATCTTTGGATGAACTGAATAGGGAACAGGCAAGAGTGCAGGCGGAACAAAGTGCATCTGTTGCTCCTGCCGATTCCTCCGGCGCGTTGGATGCGTCGTTTTCCATGGAACTTTCAGGAAGTGCGGCAGAACAGGCAGCCGCAGCCGTTGGAAGCACGGTAGATATTGCTCTATGATTCTAGCTTACGTATGGCGTATTCAGGTTTAATAACTTCTCTGTTTTTATAATATATTTCTAAGATCCGGTTTAGTATTTGCTTCATGGCCTCTATGTTGGGCGCAGGTACCAAGAGCAAATACTGAGAGGGACTATAGCGGGAAAATATATCGCTTGCCCTCAGAGAATTCATGATTGCATTTTTAAGAAACAGCATACTTGTGTGTAATGCATTTTTATCTGCAGAATCTTCTGGGATAGTGATCAGGCAGAGATAGATGGAGGATCGTGTTCTTTTTACGACACGAGTCTCTAATCGGTATAACTCTTTAAATATTTCATATTCACATAGAAATGTTCCAGTAGGAGTCTTTTCTGTCAGACTGTCCTGAATAAGCTCAATATCTGTCTCAACATGGTTTGTTCCTGCAGAAATAATCTGGTACAGACCTAGAAAGCGCTCAGAGGGAAACTGAGAAAAATGAGCGAGAAACAGTTCCTTTGATGTATTGTATTGGGTCAAAGCTGCTTGTTGGCTCCCAGATAAGTACAGAGAGTGAATGAGGTGGTAGTGAATGCTTTCCTCATAGGGTGTGAGAGCCAGAACCTGCCAGCATAGATTAGCGGCCTGAGCATATGCTTCTTTGTTGATTAACAGCTCAATCATAGTTCGAGCAGAATGCAGATATAGAGCATGATATTGAGAATTTAAGGAGGAGATCCAGTGATTTTCTCGAATGTCAGGAAGAAAATCACCTTGATAGAGAGTTAAGGCATGTTTCAAGCTAATTGGATATGTCTCTGTATCTTTTTCCATCTCTGCCGCGCGACATAAGCTGGAAAATTCTTCTACATCAATCTGGCATGGAATATTAGGATTAAATGCATAGGTGCCATGATGTGGGAGGATGACAGGCTCTGGGTAAGATAAGATATTTAATAGCTTTTTTAATCGGTGCATCAATGTTTTCAGTGCACCAGACGGATTGCTGCTTGTAGTCTTTTGCCACAATAAGTGAATGTATTCATCTTGTGAGATCTCTCGATTTCGATTTAAAATCATATAAGATAAAAGTATCCACAACTTTTTGGAATGATGATCTGTGGAACGGATGGATTGTTCCTGAAAGTTTATGGTGCAGGCTCCAAGCATCCGAATACGGATGGCGGGAAGCATTGATTGTGACATAGTCTCCTCATTTCTGCGCTGCTTTTGTGATAAAGCAGCGCGGGATAGTTGTTACATATTTATGGAAATAAGTGTTCAGGGTAGATTCCCTCTCTGGTGAGAGCCGCAAAGGAATCTATAACATATTGCTTATCTTCCTGATAAGTGACGCCAAACCATTTATCATTTGTGTGCAGAACGCTAACCTCTGCAAGTTCTTCTTTTATCAAGTTGCCAACCACTTCAGGAAGCAGATATTCAGATTTTAGTGGATTTTCCATCTGATCAAGAAAAGTGACAAAGCGATCTTTAAGCTCTCCTAAGAAATCAGGTGTGAAGCCCCACATATTCATGGATACAGGGCAGAAAAAGTCAATGTCACGTTGTCCATCCTCCTCCTTAATATAGGCGCGGGAACCATCCTTGCAGACATTCGATGTCTCCACGATATCGGTGAGATATCCTTTTTCATCCACCTTGCAGATACCTCTGGTGACAGAGCCAAATTCACTTAATGTGTTGCCAAGCACGAAGCCTGCCATACAGAAGTGATATTTTTTGTCAGAGGTGCCCGGATTGGACAAAAAGTCGTGAATAACTTTAAATCCTTCTTTTCCATAATAATCATCGGCATTGATAACTGCAAAAGGTGTGTCAAGCTTTCCAAGACAGCTTAACACAGCTTGTCCTGTACCCCATGGCTTTGTCCTATCCTTTGGTCTTTG
The DNA here is from genome assembly GCA_910588535.1 of uncultured Lachnospiraceae bacterium. GTDB lineage: Bacteria > Bacillota > Clostridia > Lachnospirales > Lachnospiraceae > RGIG8607. The sequence goes on from CAJUOO010000003.1 coordinate 13,233, forward strand.
GTGGCCTTCAGGTAGTGCATCTAGATCCTGAAGGATGTATTCTGTCTCAATATATTTGGAGATACGATCGCCGATGATTTCTTTAAATTCTTTTTCTATATCCTTTCGAATAATAAAAATTACTTTTTTAAATCCTGCGCGGATAGCATCATAGATGGAGTATTCCATGATGATCTCTCCTCCCGGACCTACTGGAGTCAGTTGTTTAATTCCTCCGAAACGGCTGCCGATGCCGGCAGCCAAAATAACCAAAGCATTATTTTTCATTTGTTTCCCCTCCCAGAAAGTATTAGTAATCTCTCTTTATTATATTATAGGAGGGGAAGAATGTAAACAACAGTTTTTTGTTGTCAGTTAAATCATGCTAGTATAGCTCTGCGATTCGGCTGATGCCCACATAGATCTGAGAGATTTTATACCATGTGGAAAAGTCAACCTCCCCTGTCTGCGGAAGCCCAAAGATGGATTGAAATTCTCTGACAGCACTTTGTGTCATTGGACCATATATGCCATCAGCGGCGATTCTTGGTATGGCGGAATAAACCTCAGCGATCACATCAAGCTGTTCCTGCATCTGGCGTACTTTATCGCCGCGTGATCCTATAGTTAGATTATAACCGGGCCATGAGGAGGGAACACCCGATATTTGCTCTGCAGTGTTAATGTACATATCAGATCCATAGAAATGACGAATGATCTCAATGGGCGAATAACCTTGATCTCCCAAACTTTTTGATCCCCATTGAGTCATCCGTATTGTAATAACATACAATTTTGGGCGAAAATTAAGAATAGTAATAGAGCTTTACAGTATCTGTTGCTTTGTTATAGATAATTTTTTCTACCACATTTTTGAGAGTAGAGTTTTTTTTGGCGATATCAGCGTTAGATAAAAGGACATCATAGACGCTTCTTAGGCGTTTTTGCATTATCTGTCTTATTTCTGTAGGAGAGAGATCCTGTTTGATAGGAGAGAGAAGAGCAAGCTTTTCTTCCAGTCGTTGCTTTTCGTCTTGTAGTCTGATTTTATTCTTTTTATATTCTTCTATTGTATCAATACCATTCATGTAAGCGTCGCGTGCGCGCTGCTCTTTAAAGGAGATCCGGTGAATTAAGTCGGTAAGGCGTTTCTGTTCTGCAGAAGTGGATTCATGTTGTCTGGGAGATATTATGTTACTGTAGGAGAATGATTCTGTTTGGAAAGCCTCCTGTATAGAGGTTAATACGGCAGGTTCTAATTTAGTAGCAGCAACAGAAGTCTTGGCTGCACATTTTCCCTTGGCATAGCCGTAACAAGTAAAGTAAAATAGAATTTTGTCAGAGGATTTTACTGCTTTTGCTATCATAGTGCGGCCGCAGGCAGGACATTTCACAAGACCAGAAAGCCAATGTTTGTAAGTACTGGAAGGGCGTGCTCCTTTTGGTCTGTATTCTGTACGATAGCGTTCTTGTACTTTGTTAAATAGATCCTCTGAAATAATCGCCTGATGTTCTCCTTTGCGGATAATCCATTCTGATTCATCTTTTATTTCATTTGTTTCATTGCAGTGCCGGTTCCATCTGAGTAGACCACAGTACATGGGATTTTGCAGTATGTATTCTACAGAACGGCGTTCGAACGGTTTGTGTCTCTGTGTTTCATATCCCATATCATTTAGGGAGCGGGCTATCTCAAAAATTCCTTTGTTCTGATTGGCATAGGCATCAAAGATATAGCGAATGGCAGCAGCCTCTTCTGGGACAATAACGGGGGGACTTTTGGGAACCTCCATACGATATCCAAGTGGTGGACTTGCCTGATATCCTCCACGAAGAGCTTTTTCTGTCATTCCACGCATCACTTCACCAGAGAGACGGATAGAGTAGTATTCATCCATCCACTCAATAATGCGTTCAATTAGGCTGCCAAAAGGACCATCCGCCACAGGCTCACTTACGCTTATAACATCGACTCCCTGTTTTTTTAACAAGGATTTGTATACGATAGATTCTTCTTGATTTCTCGCAAAACGTGAGAATTTCCATACTAAGATAATGTCAAATGGAGTAGGTTTTGTTTTGGCAAGGGCGATCATCTGCTGGAACTGTGGCCGTTTATCTGCTTTTTTTCCAGAAATACCTTTTTCTTCAAAGATATATTCCTCCGACACGATGATTTCATTTGCTTTTGCATAATCTAGCAAGAGCCGCTTTTGAGCATCAGGTGAGAGCTCATCCTGCATGTGGGTACTTACCCGGATGTATAAGGCGCCGTTTTTCATAAAATACCTCCTATTATACATAGATTATTTTTGATATGCTTATTGCACAAAGATTAGGATTGACTCAAATTTTTATGGTTTGGTGATAGGATAGTAAACAAGCTAATCCCGTGTGTCCCACAGTTTTCATGAATGATGTTCGATTCGTACCTTGGATATTTTATGCATAGAAGGAAGCGTGGTTTTCGCATATTCGATTTCTCTGTGCAACTAGATATATCCAGTTGTTAATGTACTAATCATTGTGCTCAGTATAACAGAGATTCAGGGAAATTACAAGAAGGAGCACAATTCATAGCTCCATCTTAGAAGTGAGAGACTTCTTGCTGAAAAAAGGTTAAATATAAATATGAAGAAGCATATTTATAGAGATTGTGTAAAATGCTCTATTTACAAAATAGAACTTATGTTCTATAATAATATATATCCTCATTATATGTTGCAAAATATAACTTTAGGATGTAATATATAGGAAAAAAATAATGGAGGATACAAAATGCTGTCGAGAAAAATCAGAATTGAGTATTATAAAGTAATAAGTACAAAGAAAGATGGAGCAGAGCCAGATATAGAATTTCCTTTAGAAAACTTGATACTAAAAGCGGATAGACTAGGAATTGAGAAAAGAACATACAGTTATTATCAGGAAAGTGCGAGGTTAGATAAGTTTAACTTTGATAGTAATCTGAACTATTGGTATCTAAATTTTGTTAGATTGAGACAAACAAAACTTCCAGTTCGAGCAATGAAAGATAAAGAGTCTGTTCCTATGGTATTAGCTTCAGATGAGTTTATTGGAGAAGATGTGACAGCAGTTTATGATGTGGATAACCATATACTTGCATTGCAAAGGAATAGAGATAGTCTGAGTGCAACAGGGATAGAAATGTATTTATCAGAATTATATGGTTCTAGTGACAGAGAGATTTATTTGAGACCTATTTCTATGACAGGATTAAATGATAAAATAAAAAAAGCTAAGATATTCAGAAAAATAACTCTAAGATTTGCGGCTTCATCTGATAATAAGAAAACGGGATTACAATCATCGTCATTTTCTAAGCTATTTGAATACTTTGAAGGTTTTGATGCAAAAACAGCAACATTATCAATGTCTATGGGACATGTAAAAAAAGGTGGTTTAGATTTAGATTTTATAAAAAAGACAATATCAGATGTGTTTAATACAGAAAATGTTGTTACAGGAGCAGAAGTAAGTTTAAAAAATACGGAAATTGATCCAGTGGATACTATTGATTTGTTTGCCATGAAATATCATGATTTTCTTACAATAAGGGTAGAAGAATGTGTATCAATTGATTATCTGGAATTGGGTGATAAAATATGTGAAAAATACAATGCAAGTAAAAAAATAATATTGAACTCATTGGAAAATAAATAAGAAAAGGGGATGGCTAGATGAAACAAAAAAGGATGGATTTGTCACTAGCTCTTGAAAAATGGTATCCTTTTGTAGTGTCAGTGTTTGTAGGAATGATATATATGGTGTTAAATCCAGAGATTAAGGATGATCCAGATACTATATTAAATATGATTATAAATGTAGTATCTATATTAATTGGATTTCTGAGTGCATTACTGGCATTACTATTGAGTTTGAGTACAAATATAATTGTGAAGGAAATATTTAAAGGGAGTCACTATAAACGATTGATGAGAAAGTATTTTGAAAAATCAATATGTGCTGGGTTTGTGCTTATTGCTTTAACAACGATGCTTTTATTGAGAAAGACAATCTCAGAATGGAATATAAGTATAATTAGGTGGATTGAGATATTTTGGGTAGTTATGACGATGTTCTTTTTTACGTCTGCTTTTAGAGTGATATTTATAGTAATGAAAATAGTTTTTTTTGATGATGGATCGCATGAAGAAATAAAAGAAACAACAATGACCAGTGAAGAACAAAAGAACTATGAAGATTTAAAGAATAAAAGAGTAATAAAAAAAGAGTAAAGAAATACTTTTTGTAATATGTGTGAGATATATAATTTGACACTCCCCATGCCTAAAGGCAGGGGATTCTAGCTACCTGCCGAAGAGTATCGGCTAACCAGTACATTTCTGTTAGGTTGTAGTGCTAGTTATGGCTATGCCATTAGCCATCATAGGGCAGAACATATAGTTCCCTATGCAGTTTGTCTGTTACCAACAAACTCAGTTGAGTTGCATATATTTATAGCGCCTAAAAGGTCTCTATGGATATGGAACCCACATTCACAAGTATAGTTTCTGTCCTCAGCGTGATGTACGCTTCCACAGATAGGGCAAGTCTGGCTTGTATATGCCGGATTTACATACTCAACGGATATGCCTGCCAGCTTTGATTTGTATTTTATAAACTGTGCAAGCCTATAAAATGGCCAAGTATGCAGGCTATGATTGTTTTTACGACTTGTTCTTGTCGTAGAGCGAATGTTTTGTAGTTGCTCTAATTTTATAACTTTAACATTATGTGCTACTGCTGTTTCTACAATATCGTGACTTAACTTATGGTCAATATCACGCATTATGCGTTGTTCTTTGTCGTTAATACGTTTAACAGATTTTATCTTTTTGAAAGTTTGCAACTTCTTACGAAGATAAGCATAATGCCTACGCATATATTTGTTCCTACGACCATTACCATAGAACTTCACACTACCATCAGAACAGTAGCTAACAGCAGGACATTTGATGCCTAAATCAATACCCATGATATTACCATCGGTTCTAAGTTCGGATTCAGCTATTTCGTATACGATTTGAGCCACTAATCTATGATTTTTGATGACAATACGCATAGTCCCAAACTTCTCATCAGAAAATAAAGATTTCTGGCGTTCTGTTAATTTAATAAGAACGGAAATACGCTTTGATTTGCCATTTATCATTACCGGAAATTCCATACAGTTATCTTTAATCTTATAATTTTGATTATTGATATAACAACAAGGTTTCCTCAGTATTGGCAGATTTGGAGCTTTTGTTCTAACAGCAGAGCCACACTTTGCAAGACTTCTGTTTTTAAGAACAGCCTTATGGCAAAATTTGTAGTGTTTCCTCACAATGGATTTAGCATCACGAATACACTGATTTGCTAACGCACTTGGCAGATTGGCATTTATATCAGCCGTAGTGGTCTTTGCAATAGAATGACCGCTTACAGCATCAGAAACAAGACTATTAACAGTATCCATATATTCTGTCATGGTTTCTATGATTAAAGTTTTCTGATATTCAGTTGGATAAACTTTCACTGTTTCAGAAAGCTGCATAGTATCACCGCCTAAACATTTTTTTGGTTTTCGATATACTGTTTCATTGCAGCAAGTGGGGCGCCTCCAACAGTTGAAACAAAATAACTGTTTGTCCAGAGGCTTGGGAGCCTTGACTTTAACCAAGGGAATTCTTCCCTTAATATTCGGGACGAATAGCCTTTAATTTGCTTAACTGCTTTGTGGATACCATACTGGGGGTCTGCTTCCATAAGCAAATGTACATGGTCTGGCATTATTTCCATTTCAATAATTTCGGCATTAAGCTTATCGCAGGTTTCTCTAATCAGCTCCTTTAAGCGAACGTCAACACCGTTTACAAGAACGCAACGCCGATACTTAGGGCAAAATACCACATGATACTTGCAGGAATAGACTACATTATTGTTTGATTTATATTTCATATTGCTATTATACTACTAATATCTATCTAATGCAACAAAAAATAGATGGATTATACTGAACTAATGAAATAATATAGGTTGCCTTATATCCCCATAGTTAAAGCTAGGGGCTTTACGGCAACATAGGTAAAAGGTCTCGTATTGTTACGGGACCTTTATATTATATACTGATATCTAAAATATCACTATTGTCTTCTTTTTATTTTTTAGGTAATTCAAGAAGCGAAAGGATTTTATAAAATAGGAAGAAGTATTATATATTATATTCGGAGAAGAGACTATGCTGAAACGCTCTATCATTTGCTGAACGTTCTAAGTCGTCATAGCGTTTATGCTGGAGCAGTAGAGCATTTAGTTTGTTTATACGTTTTGCTTCCAGTTCCATCCCCTCTTGTTTACCAAGTTGAATTCCTTCTTGTTTACCAAGTTGAATTCCGCGTTGCTCTGCTTCAAAAAGAAGTTGATTATAATCACGAATAGCTTTTTCTCTAGTTTCGTATTCTAAGCGTTTTTGTTTGTCTTGACTGATAATTTGTAATTGCTGGTAAGCAGTGCTGATATAAGGGTCTTTTTCTGCTAACATTTCAAAGTCCTCCTTTCGTTCTGCGTTAATAAATTTAGCCCATAATAGAATATTGTTTTTATCCTTTTTTAATTCTTTAGGTAATTTCGGAAGCTCCAGAAGATGAAATTCCATTTTATCAGTGTACAATATATGTCTAGTATCTTCACGTATATGGAAACAAGAATAGAATTCTTGTTCTTCTGGAAATAGTACAAAGTCTAAAATACTGATATTTACACATTTTTTAAATACAGAGTAGTCCTGTCCAGAAGAAATTTGTTTAGTGTACATTTTGGAGATATAGAATAAAGAGCGATCTGCCCAAACACTCAGAGCCGCCAGTTGGATTTCTATATCAATCTCAGTATTGTTATTCAATAAGATACGAACATCAAGGATACCTTGTTTTTCATCTTCATGGATTTTTCTAAGGTTTGTATTAAGAATTTGTGAGCTTTTAATATCTTCTGGATTAAGTTTCAGCATAGTAGAAAGAAAGCCTATGCGTGCGTTTTCATTCATCATGATTTCTTTGAAAGCGAAATCAATTTTGGGTTTCATTAAAAATTCTGACATATAAGGTGCTCCTTGATTTCGTTTGTTTTCTGTTAAGTCAAATTATTATCATATAATATAGGATGAATCACTGAAAAAATGAATTGAATAATCTTTAGAGGAAGTATATCTTTTATTCATTTTTTAAGGATTTTAGTTGTTCTATGGATAAATGAGTACTGTTTATGATAATATCATCAGGGATGTTTAAGGAAAGTAAGTTCTTAGCAATGCGAATTGCCTCTTCTTGAATCCCTTCTTGTTTACCAAGTTGAATTCCTTCCTGTTTACCTAATTGAATCCCACGTTGCTCTGCTTCAAGTAGAAGCTGGTTGTGATCGCGAATGGCTTTTTCTCTAGTTTCGTATTCTAAGCGTTTTTGTTTATCTTGGCTGATAACTTGTAATTGTTGGTAAGCGCTGTCGATATAAGGATCTTTTTCTGCAAGCATAACAAATTCCTCCTTTCGTTCTGCGTTGATAAATTTAGCCCATAATAGAATATTGTTTTTATCCTGTTTTAATTCTTTAGGTAGTTTTGGAAGCTCCAGAAGATGAAATTCCATTTTATCAGTGTACAATATATGTCTTGTATCTTCACGGATATGGAAACAAGAATAGAATTCCTGCTCTTCTGGAAATAGCACAAAATCTAAGATACTAATATTTACACATTTCTTGAATACAGAGTAGTCCTGTCCAGAAGAAATTTGTTCAGTATACATTTTGGAGATATAAAATAAGGAACGGTCTGCCCAAACACTCAGAGGTGCTAATTGGATCTCTATATCAATCTCAGTGTTGTTATTCATTAAGATACGGACATCTAAGATGCCTTGTTTTTCATCTTCATGGATTTTTCTAAGGTTTGTATTAAGGATCTGTGAGCTTTTAATATCTTTGGGATTGAGTTTCAACATAGTGGAAAGAAAACCGATGCGGGCTTTCTCATTCATCATGATTTCTTTAAAGGCAAAATCAATTTTAGGTTTCATTAAAAATTCTGACATATAGGTTCTCCTTGTGAATTAATGTGAGTTTATCCATTTTTTGTATTGTTCCCAATCGTTTTTTGTTAAACAAATTTCAGAGTAATAATAATCTTTATTAATAATAATATACCAGATTTTCTTTAATTTAGATAGAAACCTTCCTTGTTCTTTATACCAGTTGGCGCTTAGATATGTTTGGTAACAATATAATTCTTCATCACTGGTGTCTATATTAACACGCAACCCTTCATCACAACCACAAGAGCAGGTGAGAATCAGTTGATTATCGTCAGAAGTGGTAAAAGCAGCCATATAAGTTACCTCCTACTATTAGATTTATTGGTTTTTGTTGACACTCCCCATGCCTGAAGGCAGGGGAGTGTCAGTACATCAGTGTGTTTTTAGCAAAAAATCGTAAGGTGTGAGAGTGGGGATTGTGCCATTCTTAAAATGTTTTATATTATTAGTAATAATATAATCAATATGGTTGCTTATAGCAGTAGTGTATTGCACACAGTCCTCAAAATCATTCCATTTCAGTGCAAACGCTGTCTGGATATCCAAGCTGGTAACAGAAATAACAGAAACCAGCCTAAAAATATTTTCCATTATTCCATATGTGGTATCTGCATTGTGTGTTTCTTTGCGGATAATATAAAATAAATCTGTTACGGATGATGCAGTGATATATGCATGATGCTTATTTGAAACTATCATTCTGAAAAGTTTAGCTGATAATTCTGCATCTTTACGGTTTAAGATCATATCTAGTATAACGTTAGTATCAATCAATAATTCCATATTGTTCTTGTATCCTTTCAGCCTTATATTCTTCTGGTGTTTTTCCATTGTCAGGGACAGAACCAATAAGATTTTTTAGCACTTCATCAATGTTTTCTTCAGTATTGGGTGTTTCAGAAGAATGTTGTGAACTAACAAACTGAATAAAGGTATAAATAGTTTCTATATCCCTTTCGGGAAGTTTATTTAATAACTGGATAGATTTTTCTAATGTTGACATGTATTTGGTTCTCCTTAAATTTAGTTTTTAATGTTATTTGGCAGTTTTTCGATAACTTTTCCCATACATCTAGTATTTTCGTTAAGCAGTACATCCTTTGCGTCGGGATTAAGAGAGATAAGTTCTGTTTCGTCTAACGTTTTAACATAGCTTTCATTGTCTACTCGGAATATACCTATATCACCTATAACTATATCTTCTGTCATTACTATAAGAAGCATATCCACGTCATAGAATAAAGGTTCCATACTGTTTCCGTTTATTACTATTGCATAATCTACTTTTTTGTAATCTGGTATATCTGGTATCTCAATTCGTTTTGTAGGTGGAGCATCAAATATAATCTGTCCGGTTCCAGCAGATGCAAGATGGAAGAAGTAATTGATGATTCTCATTGGAATAAATTCTGTTGATATTTCTATATCTGTTTTTTGAATTTATTCATCTTGTTCTTTCAGCTTCTTTGCTATGGAATATTCCCTATCCAGTACCATATCAACCACGCCTATCCCGTCAGGGGAATGGGTCGAGATGAAGAGATATTTATCTATTATATGTTCATATTGATTAAATTTTTCTTGTCTTAGTTCTTTAGGACTTTTTTCATGTTCTGACATTCCATTTAAATATTCTATAGAAACGCCTAATCCCTTGGAGAGTTTAAGGGCAACTTTGAGTGCAATATCTTTTTGTTTTCTTTTTATAATTCCCCTCACTGTTCCATCTGGTAAGTCGCACAAGCGAGCAACTTCAGCAACTTTTAATTTTCTATCTTTCATAAGTTGGGAGAGTATTTCGTATATTTCCATTAGTCAGTCCTCCTTGAATATATTATAACATAGAAAATCGAGCATTGCAAGAAAAAACACAAAATATTACTGATAAAATCAAGCAATATACGAAATAGGAGGAGAACAAATGAAACAAAATATCTTATAAATTTAAGATATTATGCTTTTTTTGTTTTATTGAAAAAGGCTGCCGCAATTCCACTGGCTTTAGACGGTGGGTAGTTCACGGTTATGATCATAATTTATACGAACAAATGTTCTATATGAATATTGACATACGAAAAATGTAGTGTTATATTAATTATAGCGCAACAGACGACAAATATAGTTGTGGAAGAAGGTGTATTATTATGGAAGAAAAAGAAGAATACAAAAGGAAAATTATCGAACTGGTGGAGAAAATTGAGAATCCTGCAATACTGATGAAAATCTACACAGTTGCTAAAACACACTATGAAATTCTAAGAGAAAAGGAGCAAGAGGACTAATCCTCTGCTCCTTTCAAAAATCTGTCTGCAAATTTCCAGAACAATTCTTTGTCGCTGTCTGATAATTTCCAGTAATCAATAATAGCCTGCTTGGCTTTTGGGTCTTTTTCGCCTATCAGTGTTGATATTTCGGAGTAATCGTCTGTATCAGTGGATTCACACATTTCTCCCTCTCCAAAACGAAACCAATTCTCCCTAACACCATATTTTAAGCATATTATTTCTATTACCCTGTCAGAAACCCCTTTTCTTTTATTCTCAATATCCGAAACATGACCTTGCGTTGTCTTTATTTCTTTTGCAAAATCTCCTTGCTTCATTTTGAGAGAGGTTCTTACTTCTTTAAGTCTTTCGCAGACCTTTTCTTCTTTTATATCCATAACTTCCTCCTTTCTAATACCACTATATCACAAAAAATATCACTTTGCAACAAAAATATATTGACATAGTGATTGTTAAGTGATATATTAAAATCACAAAGCAACAATAATGAGGTGTTTATATGGCAATTAACAGTACAAGAACAAATAAAGAAATCGACGAGGGCAAGAGAATTTCTGCATTATTCTCTACCTTGTCCGAGGAAAATAAGACAATGGCGATTGTTTACTTGTCGGCTTTGAGGGACAAGGAGATTGCAGACAGCGGAAAGAAGAAAGAATTGCAGGAAGTGTAGGAATGGCATTGAATATAATAACAAAACCCGTTGATGAAATGAAGCAAACGTTGACTTTAGACAAGCAGGTTGTGGTGAAGGTTTGTGATGACGTGATAGCAGCAATGATTAATGGGCTTCCAGAAGAAGTTCATACACTTGAGGTCTTCAGCTATGTTTTAGAAGAAAGCAAAGAAATGCTTAACCATAAAATAATTAAATTACTTCCTTTTCGGAATGGTGTACCCAGTGAATAAGAGCTTATAGATATGTAGAAAGAAGGGGATTATTCCCCTTCTTCTGAGTTTTTTTGCTCCTTTAAAGCTTGAAGTCCTAGTCGAATTAACTCCAAGGTTGCCTGTGAACGACTATTGTAACGATTGTCAAAACGGAAATCATCAATTTCTTTTAGCATTTCATCATCAACAGTTATACAGTATCGTGGCTTTTCTGTTGGCATATTCATCACCTCGGAGTTTATTATACATCAGTGTATCACTGATGTAAAGAAGAACTTTATAAATTACCTATTGACAAGTGTATCACTGATACACTATAATAAAAACAAGAAAAGTGTATCGGTGATACACTGGGAAGGAGGAAATATGGCAAAGACTATGGAGAGGCTAATGGTATCAATTCCAACAGATGTAAAAAGTGAGATTGATGCTGTGAAACAACAGGATTTCTACGATAAGCCCTATGCAGAATTGTATAGGTATATTATCCGTATGGGACTGATCAAGATGAGAGAAACGGCTGGAAAAGATTGCGCATCAACAAAACAACTCGTATAAGCATACACGAAAAATTGATCCAATATACAGAGGGAACACTTTTCCGAAAAGGGAGTAAGTAAATGACATTGGAAGTCTGGACATACATGATTATTTAGAATAGAAAAGGAGAGTAAGAAAAGTGGTGAATTTAAAATCAGTATCTATTGATAAGAAAGAACAGATTTTTTTGAATGGCGAATTAATTGAAAATGTAACATATTATAAATTGGAAAACTCCGCTAACTCTAATGAGCCAGCGAAGCTTACTGTTACCATGTTTGTCAATGTAGACCAAGTGAGTTCTGAATAGAAGAAGTGACTACACCGATAGCGATGTCTTTCAAAGCATGTAGAGATTCAGAACCAATACTTTTAGCAATTTCTTTTGTTTTATTCCAAGTAGTATCTGAACGGATATCTGCTAGGAACTGATGACCAGAATATGTTAAGTCCTTGATTCTAAGTATTTGAAGTGGCGAATTCAAAGATTCTATGGTAGAAGCATTGAGAAAACCTGCATCAATAAGTTGTAAACAGTGATATTGTAATTCTGTTTCACTATAAGATGATAACTGATTCATAAGGTCATCAATGCTCCATTCTTCGCCATAATCCATAGATTCTACTGTGATTAGTATATTGCGGATGCAATCAGTATTTAGTTTCAAACTATTTTCTCCCTTCTTACATACTTGGCGCTGCAACGCCTGTACAACTATTATATAACAGTTTTGGATAGGAGACAATAACGAATTACGATTTGTATAGTTTTGATAAGAGAGGGAGGTGAGGGAAGTGAATCAATCAGAGAGGCGGAAATTCAAGGAATTAGAAAAAAGAGTCAGTGCGCTTGAAAATAAATTTCAGTCTCAATCATTTGAAGAGATGCAACAGAACATGAAATCCGTAAATAGGGAAAAAACTATAGAATCAGAACAGAGTATGCCTGAAACTTCACGATATGCTGTCTGGGCTCCGTAAGGAGAGAGTAATGAATAGAATTTGGCAATGATAAAATGGCATGGTAGGAGGTGAGATGTAACGAAAGAAAGCTATATTGATATAAAAAAGGGATTGACAGAGAAAGAAAAATGGGAGTGTACAACATTATGGTTGCTGGCTCTGCATATTGCATTTATAAATGAGAAAAAAGCAGAGCCAGCATGTATGATATGTCCTCATATTATGAAGTGCCCAAGTTTTATAGGAGAGAAAGATATACAATGTAAACTAAAAGTGATTATCCCTCTTACAGAGAATTTCAAGGTTTTGGAGCAATTTGTTGGTAAAGATGTGGTTACTAGAGCATTATCGTGTGTTAATCTTGCTCAATTAGAGGACAGCCTTTCTCATGACATTTCATAAAGCTTTTGAGATTACATTGGTAAGTATCCAGTATATAACCATGCATAGTTTTTTTGAGAGGAAAATTAGAATGAAGAAAAAGAATATTAAAAAAAGTGTCAAAAAAGAAAATTCATAGAGTAGAACAAGTGTTTCGTAATCTTTTAGTAGAACCACAAGCTCATACATACATGACAATGTATCAAGTGTTAGAAGAATTACATTTTCAAGGTAAATATAATCTTGTGGTTCAGATGTGTGATGTGTTACTAAAAACTGATGAAACTATGTATTAATTTCTACAAGCTCTGGATGGCATTTAGGGCAAACCTGATAATTAAAGTTTGCAGAGCCATCACGGGGTAATGAATCATCATATGCAATATGCTTTTTGGCTGGAACTAGAGGTGTTCCACATTTTAAACAAACAGGTAAATTGGTTTGATCCATAATAATCGTCTCCTTTCTTTAGTACTCGGCGCTGCAACGCCTGTACAAATATTATATGGCAGTTTTGGATAGGAGACAATAACGAGTTATGATTTTTATAATTTTTACAAGATGGGAGGTGAGCAAGATAGAACAGGAAAAAAACTTTGGAAAAAGAAATTCGGATGAAAAAGGAGTGCATTTACCTAAAGTCCATATAGAAAGCAAAGGTTGCGTTACAAAAATCTATGTTGATGGGGTAGAACTGGGTGGCGTAAGGAAGATAAGTTTCCTGCATAACAAGGGAAGAAATGCTTACCCTGTACTCAGAATTGAACTTCTGGCAGAGCAAATCTGTTTGGAAACAGCCCAGATATTTGCGCTGCCGGAAGTTTACCATCCTTATTACGTTTCATCAGATAAATTGGTTAAACTTGGTATTCTGACGCATAGCCAACTTAATGAATTGCTGAATAAAAAGTTGTTATAACATTTCGGGTGCGGACAAATAAACAGGGCAGTCTGATAGCTGACAACCATCTCCATAAATATTATGCTGCAGATGTTGGTAAGAGGGGAGGTGAGAAGAAAGGTGTGGGTTTCAAAAAAGCGTTTGGAAACTTTGGAAAAGAAAGTGGCTGACCTTGAAAAACAGGTTCAAGACCAGTCACTTGAAAAAGTTGCTATTGAATTGGAGAATTGGGTGAATCAGTTTGTTGGTTTAACTTTTCATACTCCTGAATCGCCACAACAGAAACTTTAGCAGCAATTTGAATTATTTGATGGGTTAATTTATCAAGACCACTTTTATCAGGGTTTATTCCATCAAATTGTTCTATTATGGCAGATAGTAGATTTTCAGAGATTTCTTTATTAAGCATAGCAGCCAGAAAGAGAAAATTAATTTTGTTTTTCAAATTTTTAAAAAGTATGGAAAGGAAATGAGAGAAATAATGAATGAACTAATTATGGTTAATTTCGATGCACAGACGGTATCGGCAAGAGAACTTCATAAGGCACTCGGAATAGAAAAGCGGTTCAGTGCATGGTTTGAAATTAATTCGCAAGGATTCGTTAAAAATGAGGATTTTAGAGGGGTGTACCTAGGGGTACAGGGCAATCAATACGGAGGTACGCAGAATTTACAGGATTATGAAATATCAGTAGATATGGCAAAACACATCTGTCTTATGAGCCGGACAGAGAAAGGAAGACAATGCAGACAGTACCTTATCAACTTAGAAAAAGCATGGAACACGCCAGAACAGATATTTGCAAGAGCATTAAAAATGGCAGATCAGACAATCAATAAGTTAAAGTCTGAAAATCATGCACTTGTAGCGAGAATCGAACAGGACAAGCCAAAAACAATTTTTGCGGATGCAGTCAGTGCGAGCAAGACTTCCATACTTATAGGGGATCTAGCAAAATTGATATGTCAAAATGGGGTACAAATAGGGCAAAAACGTTTGTTTGATTGGCTAAGAAAAAACGACTATCTTATTAAAAGTGGTTCATCAAGAAATATGCCGCAACAGAGATATGTGGAGCAAGGATTATTTGGAATAAAAGAATCAACATATATAGATGGAAATGGCTGCAATATCACTACAAAAACACCTGTTGTAACGGGTAAAGGACAAATCTATTTTGTTAATAAGTTTCTTTCTATAGGTAGATGCATCTCTAAGATAGGCGAGGTATGAGGAAGAACCTGAAGGAAGCCCGCCAGAGGGCGGGCATGGTGCAATAACATTATTGTGATTGTATTTTTGCAAGAAGAGCTTCTTGGAGTACTTGGGAGAAATTTAAGTCCATGGCCATAGCAGCTTCGTTAAGCCATTCAGGAATACTTAAAGTTTTCTTTACAGCACGAGAATTTGTACGTTTTTTGTAGGCAAGCATGTCAAATTCAATAACAGCAAGAAAAGAATCAGGTTCGGGTGATATTGCTGTCGGATCGGAGCTGCTAGGTATAGGTTGTTGTTCTTTTTCACGACAAGTTAATGCTAAACCAAGTGCTTCTACAGCCATTTCGTAGGCTTGTGCCATATCATCGCCTTGGGTAAGACATTCTGGAATATCAGGGAAAGAAACCCAGAAACCACCTTCTTCTGCTTTGTGAAATAATGCAGGATAAAATAATTTGTTCATATAATGCCTCCATTTTTTAGGGGGCAGGGTTATTTAAGCCCTGCCTGTTTTAATATAGCTTGCTCAAGTCCTTTTTTAAGGCCCTTGCTGTGATAAGGAACTTCGGTTTGATGTTTAGTGGTATCGTTTCTCATTTTTACATGGGAGCCGTTTTGTCCAACCACTTCAAAACCATTTTTTTTGAGATGTTTTATCATCTCTTTTGGTGTCATTGGCATTTTTCTATCTCCTTTCCTTATCATGCTTATATTATAACACGTAATATTACGTATGTCAATAGAATAATACGTAATATTACATAAAAATATTTTTATAGGATTATAAATATAAAGAAAGTTGGTGAAGAAAATGAAACAGACTATAATTGTAGGAAAAGAAGAGTATAGGAAGAAAATTATCGAACTGGTGGAGAAAATTAACAATGAAAAATACATAAAAATGATTTATGGATATGTAAATAGCGCATACAGGGAAGAGAAAAGCAGGGTTTAACCCTGCTCTCGCTCTTTCTTGCTCAATCTCTCTAAAAAATTCCAAAAAAGTTCCTTGTCACTTTCGCTTAATTTTAAATATTCTTCTATAACTTTTTTTGTCTTTTCATCTTTTACTCCTATTTGGAAACACAAGTCGGCAAACTCCATATCGGAATTTTTTTCTTTCGGCTCTTTTCCTGTTTTAACCCATTCTTCATTTACCATAAATTCTCTGCAAATATCAGATATGAGCCTATCACTTGGAACCTTTTTCCCATTCTCAATGAGACTGACATAATTTTTGGATATTCCCATTTTTTCAGCAAATTTGTCCTGTGTCCACCCTCTGCTTTTTCTTAATTGGACAATCCTGTTATTCATCTCAATCCTCCTTTGGTTATTATAATATCAAAAAAGTTTGAAAAAGTCAAACATTATTATTGACTTTGAAAAAGTTATATGTTATATTTGATTTAGTCAAATAAGGAGGTGAGAAAAATAAATGTAGTTCTTTTGCTTATTATAGCAGTGCTTTTAATACTGCTTGCATCAATAAAGTTGTCTCTGACAGCTTATGTTGCGTGGATGGTAGAGAATGACTTCCAGCAACCATCCGACAAAGACATGCAAAGGCTTGTCGGATGGTGTGCAAAGAAGTACATACAGGATTTATTCAGAAAATCCTAATTGTTTATTGATTGCTGCAGTTGCGACACCTTCTGCTATTGCAGAAATGACTTTAAGGCTTGCGAATCCAATACTGGAAGATATTTCTTTTATTTTGTTCCAATTATTATCTTCCCTTATGTTTGCAAGAAATTCGTGTCCATCTGGTGTTAAGTCGTAAGTATCTGGAATTTTTTTATCAGGGAGATATATCATATTTTTCATTTCGAGGTACCTCACATGATATGGAACTTTCCCTGTTCCTTTATACTTTTCCAGTCTTTGACAACTATTTATTGCACCAATCATATACCATCCTTTATCAAATGTGGTTTTTTCTTCTATAGTAAATAGAATTTCACGCACACACTCATTGTCAATTCTCATTTGCTACTCCTTTCTTATGTACTCGGCTTGGCAGAGCCTGTACAGAAAGGATAGCACAAAAACACAAAATTTTAAAGGAGGTGTTATCATGGCAGGCGTTTTAGATATAAGCACAAGAGATATTGAGGGAGTAGAAAAACTTTCCAGTCTCTTTGTGGATATTTCGGAAGAAAGCAAAATGATGGCGATTGTTTATCTGTCTGCCCTTAGAGATAAGGAGATTGCGGATAAAGGAAGGAAAGAATTGCAAAAGGCATGAAAGGAAGAGGCTAATGGAAACAGAAAAGGCATTAACACTGGAGGAACAAATCAAATCTTTACAGGAACAGATCGACTTCCTGAAAAGCGGAGGTACTTCTGTATCTCCAAGCAAGAGATTGCAGCATATACGTTCACAGTGTAGAGAAAGGCACTTTGGCTCATGGGCTGATATTAGAAATGGCAGAGTTGATTATGGACCAGAGAATAAGACATATTCAGACTATGATGTAATCAGAGATATAGTTGTTCGTATTACCGATTTAATTTTCAGGTATTCAAAAGGGAAGAGGGCAGGAACAAAGATTACAACACTTATTAAATCAGAAGAGGATTTTATGGAATACGAGAATGTTTGTGAAGCGGTCTGCTGTGACTTGGAGAACAAATTAAAAAGTTTATAAAAGTTGAAAGAAAAAAGATACATGCAAGGCTTTTGTGAAAAGGTGTTATGGAAAGAATTACATATAAGAAAGGCGAGGTATGAGGAAGAATTTGAAGGAGGCCCGCCGGAAGGCGGGCATGACACAACAGCAAATGGCAGATAAATTAGGACTTACTTTGAGGCACTATCAGAAGATTGAGTATGCTGATTTGAACGGTTCTTTTGAGGTTTGGGACGCCTTGGAGGACATTTTAGGGATACATCAACGGATACTCCGAGAGCAGTCAGATAAGAATCCCGTTCAAGAAGAAAATCAGTAGGTACACTCCATAAATCTGCAATTTGAATCAGCATGGAAAGAGAAGGTTCCCTTTCTCCACCTTCGTATTTTTGATATGAGCGTAAAGATAGACCTAATTCGTCAGCAGTTTGTTGTAAGGTAAAACCTTTGTTAATGCGGATTGCTCTAAGTCTGTCACTAAACATTGTAAAAAACCTCCTAAAAGTACTTGACATATGCCCATATTGTACGTTATATTATAAACAACATATATGCCCATATTGGGCATATAAAGAAGATAGAATGGTATAAATGGAATGGAGGTATAAATTACGATGGAAGCAACGAAAAGAATGGAGCTGGAGGAGCAAATCAAATCTTTACAGGAGCAGATAAATTTCTTGAAAAGCGGAGGCACTTCGGTATCTCCAAGCAAGAGATTGCAGCATATACGTTCACAGTGTAGAGAAAGGCACTTTGGCTCATGGGCTGATATTAGAAATGGCAGAGTTGATTATGGACCAGAGAATAAGACATATTCAGACTATGATGTAATCAGAGATATAGTTGTTCGTATTACCGATTTAATTTTCAGGTATTCAAAAGGGAAGAGGACAGGAACAACGATTACAACACTTATAAAATCGGAGGAGGATTTTAAGGAATACGAGAATATTTGCGAAAATGTTTGCTGTAGATTAGAAAATGAACTAAAAAGTCTATAAAAGCTGAAAAAATAAGAAAAGGAGATTATAGAATATGACAATAAGAAAGATTTTTGAGATGGGTTTGATTAATGATGATACAAGTGTATGGATTCGTGATAATGGGTTTCATGTGCTTGCGCATGGAAATTGGTATCAGGATGATATTCTAAAATATGAGGATAAAGAAGCTGAGAGTTTTACATGGCAGGATGATAATCATTTCTACATTGATCTGAAACCATCAGATAAAGCATAGATGGGGCATTAAAATGCCCCGCTGTAATGCAGCTTCTGGGGCAGCACAGAAATAAGTCCTCAGAAATGGTCACAAGCCCATGAAGATGCAGAGTGTAGCTAGAGTGTCAAAAAATGTTTTTACTGGGAAGGAGGAGAAAATTAAAGAAATTAAGAAATAAGGTACAAGCAGACAAACATAAGATAACTTAGGAGGTTCAGTCAGATAAAATACATAGAAAAGTAGAAAATCTGTCAAAAAAGAAAGGAGGATGGCACCGCTCTCACATTCTATATAAAGTGAGTTTCCGTGCCTGAAAAATTTTATGAAATATATGAACATAGTAGTAGTTGATGGAAAAGAAGAAGATGTCGCCACATGGCCATTAGAGAAGAGGAAAGAGTTCTTCCATAGGTTAAATCATAGAGCGCTTACCATGATGGGATATGTATTGGTAGATGAGGGCCAAGAGGGAACAGAGGCAGCAGAAGAAATAAATGAGACAAAGGAAACGACCGCTTAGGCGGTGGCCAAAGGACAAGCAGAAGGATTAAGAACAGTGATGAGAAAATTAGGATATAGCATAATAGGGACAATTCTTGCTTCATTTGTGGTTTCTGGAGGGCAGGAAAAAGCAGATATTTCATCTTTTCAGCAGCAGGAGATGAGAAGCTTCTTACATATTCCTCAGGAAGCAGAAGAGCCACAAGAACCGAAAGAATCAGAAGGCCCAATATCATTTACAAAGGAATTTGGTTTATATAACTTGACAAGCTATGAGTGGGATATATTTGGACAAGTGATTATGGCAGAAGCCAGAGGAGAGAGCTTTGAGGTTCAATATTACATAGCCTGCACTATTTTAAACCGTGTTGAGAGCGATCTCTTCCCCAATACTATAGCAGGAGTGATTTATCAAACAATACCAACGGTTCAGTTTTACGGAGCATGGGACACAAATCAATATGAAGTATCTGATTCTGTCTGGGAGGCAATACAAACAGCTCTCTGGAACAAAAAAGCGCCAGAAGATATGTATTATTTCACATCAGAAGGATATTTAGAGGGAACAGATCCATGGAAGCATATAGGAAATATGTGGTTTTCCAGACAAAAGTAGGAGGGAGGAAGAAAAGTGGATAAGAAGAATAAGACGGATCTAGAAAAAGGTATTACAGGATACCAAGTACTGAGAAAGACGAAGCTGGAAGCAAATAAAAAGAAAAGGATTTTTGCATATATAAAATGTGGACAAACACTTAATGATAAGACGGATGGGAGATGAGTGATGTGAGTGAAGGAAAAGCCCCTATGATTTATTCCGCAGTCTGCGGTGTAATGGAGGATGTCGGAGTTGTTGGAAAGGGAGACTATAATAAGTCTCAGGGATTTAAGTATCGAAGTATTGATGCAGTGATGAACGCTATCAATCCAGCGATGATAAAGCACAAGATCTTTTGTGCTCCAGAGGTCATGGAACAGACTAGGGAGGAGAGGGTTACATCGAAAGGCGGAAACTTGATTTATTCCGTCTGCAAGATACGATACAGATTTTATACAATAGATGGCTCTTATGTGGATGTGATTGTAGTAGGTGAAGGGATGGACAGCGGAGATAAGGCTACGAATAAGGCGATGGCAGCAGCATTTAAGTATGCGTGCTTTCAGACATTTTGTATTCCAACCGAACACCTGATGGACGATCCAGACGCTGAGACGCCGGACGCCAGCAGGCGAAGTAATTCCAGTCAGGACAATGAAAGAAAGTCTTTGATGGATACGCTTGCCAAAGAACTTGTTCGGGCTGGATATGGTTGGAATAACGTTTTTGTTACATACAAGGTAGATGGTATGGACAAGCTGACCATACAGCAAATAAAGGACTGCATATCAAAAATGAAGAAACAGCCCGATAAAGATATACCCTGTTAATACCCACTCATAATAAGTATAACATGGGTATGATAAAAAGACAAGCATCATTTTATTTTTAGTTTGAGGAAACAAGGGTTTTGTTTCTAGTATGGAAAATTCACAGAATGTGAAGAGACAATAAAGGCTGGGGCTTATATGCTGCTTGCAGGTTGGTTCTTTCATAGAGGGCTGCCTGTTGGGTGGAGAGTTTCCAGTTAAATAAGAGCTGCTGCCGGCATATTGGTGTGGATCATGCTGTATGTTTGGTGGAGATGGCTCAGGATGTCGAAAGGAAATTGAAATGGCTGGCAGATTACCTAAAATAGGACTTGATTACGCCAGTTGGGATATTGACATCTTTGATAATGACACGAAGATAGATAAGCTTCTGGATGCACATGGATGGAATGGATTTGCTGTATATTTTTATCTGTGCCAGAGAGCTTATGGAGGGGAAGGATACTTCTATCAATGGGGCTATGACGATTGTGCATCGACTGCAAGGAAGATGGGCGGCGGCATCGGTTCCGGTACTGTCCGGGAGGCAGTGGGCTACTGCTTGCAGATTGGTCTTTTTCATAAAGGGCTGTTTGACAGGTGGGGAGTCTTAACCAGTAGAGGTATTCAAAAAAGATATTGTGTGGCAATCAGAGGTAGAGATGTGAAGAGAGTGGTTGCCGAATATTGGCTCTTGCAAAAAAATGAAGAGTGCAAGGGATTATTAAAGTTACCCCTAAATACTAATTTATCAGAGGAAAATGCCAATTTCCCGACAGGAAATAGCAATTTTTCGGAGGGAAATACTAATTTCCTTCCTATAAAGGAAAGTAAAGTAAAGAAAAGTAAAGTAAAGAAGAATACTTCGTATTCCTTGACAGCTCCAGACGAGCTGGATGCTGACAAGGAGGAGGTGGAGGTAATATCACTTACCCTCAATGATAAGACTCTTTATCCAGTATACCAAAATGATGTTGATATATGGAGCAGCCTTTATCCAGCTATTGATGTTATGCAGGAGCTTCGGAAAATGAAAGATTGGTGTGATAGTAATCCAGCAAGAAGGAAAACTAAGAGAGGGATTAAAAGGTTTATCAGTGGTTGGTTGATGAGGCAGCAGGATGAGGGAGGCAGCAGGAGATATGTGAAATATGAGGAGCGGATTGTTTCTGGAAAAAGAGCAGAAGAAGAGGAATTGGTAGGTGATGACTGGTGAAGATGTATGAATTTAAAGAGCAGGATGCATGGGACTTTGCGCGGCATGTAGGGATTGAGACAAAGCAGGCTGGCCAAGAACTGCATTTTAAGATATGTCCTTATTGCAGGCCAAAAGCAATAAAGGGAAACACGAGAACATTTTCTATCAATCTGGAGACGGGACAGTTTAAGTGCCTGAGGGCAAGCTGTGGAGTGTTTGGAAATATGCTTCAGCTCTCCAAGGATTTTGATTTCTCTCTTGGAGTGGAAACAGATGAATACTATAGACCAAAAAGGCAGTATAGGAAGTTTAAGACACCAGCAAAGCCTATTGTGCCAAAGGAGCCAGCAGTAAAATATCTGGAAGGCAGGGGGATCTCAGAACAGATTGCAAAAGAGTATGAAATAACAGTGCAGACAGATAATCCTAATATTCTAGTATTCCCATTTTATGATGAAAAAGGGATATTGCAGTTTATTAAGTACCGCAAGACAGATTTTGATAAGGAAAAGGATAAAAACAAAGAATGGTGTGAGAAGAACTGCAAGCCGATTTTGTTTGGAATGAAGCAGTGTAAAGATTTTACGAGGCTTGTGGTTGCAGAGGGGCAGGTAGATTGTTTATCGGTGGCCATGGTTGGAATTGACAATGTTGTATCTGTTCCAAACGGAGCACAAGGATTTACATGGGTTCCCTACTGCTTTGATTGGGTTACAAAATTTAAGGAAATTGTAGTATTTGGAGATTTTGAGAAAGGACATATGACGCTTCTTGAGGATTTTGCGAAGCGCTTTCCGAATCAGATAAAGCAAGTAAGGGAGCAGGATTATAAAGGGTGTAAGGATGCGAATGAGATACTTGTGAAGTATGGGAGGGAAGCTGTTCAGTATGCTGTGGAACATGCAGAGATGGCTCCAGTTGACAAAGTGATCCGATTGGCAGATGTGGAGGATGTGAATATCTATGAACTGCCAAAACTAAAAACAGGAATATGGGAGTTGGACTGTACACTATATGGAGGGATTCCTTTTGGAATGGTATGCATTATAGCGGGGAAGCGCGGGGATGGGAAGTCCACTCTGGCAAGTTGGATTATGGCCAATGCTGTGGAGCAGGGATACGCAACTTTTGTTTATTCTGGCGAGCTGCCCAATTATCAATACAAGAGCTGGTTCGATTACCAGATAGCAGGAAGAACACATATTATAGAGAATCAGTCAGCATCGGGGATAAATCGTTTTATCTCAAATCGGAATAGGGAACTGATAAGAGAATGGTATAAGGAGAAGGCATATATTTATGATAGTCGTATTGTGGATTATGATGAGAAAGAGGATCTACTTAAAAGTGTGGAGAGAGCAGTGATGCAGTATGGGATTAAGGTTGTGTTAATAGATAATCTAATGACAGCTATGTATTTGGATGAAAAGTCTGGAACGGACAAGTATGATCATCAGGGCAGGTTTGTGCGTGAGTTGACAAAGATAGCACTTCGGTATGATATTCTTATTCTTCTGGTGGCTCATCGGAGGAAAAATGCGTTTACATTGGATGCGAATGATGAGATCTCTGGATCTGGGGATATTGCGAACCTTGCTGGAATTACTCTGAGCTACGATAGAGGCAGCAGGGATGAGATTGAAAAAAGCTATATAAGAGAGGAACAAAGAAAGCTTATTGTGGCGAAGAATCGCTTATTTGGAAAGATAGATTTAAAAGGAATTGTTGTCAATTATGATGAGAAATCCAAGCGCATTTATGGTCCAAAGGATGACGTAAATGTACAATTTGGATGGGATAATTCAGAGGGGTTTGTACCAGTTCAGGAAGGACTCATATTTGATTAGAAGGGGGACTATAGGTGGCAAGTGTAAGCAAGACAGATATTCCTGAGATAGCAAGTTTTATGTCGGAGTTTTGGTTATTGGTAAAGAAATATTGGATACCAGAAAATTCAGATGAATATTGGGAGAACTTTATAACAGAATCTAGTACACTTGGCAAAAAATATTCGCATGATTTTTGCATAAAGCAGATTCTTGCCTTTGTGGAATATTTGGAAGGTTATCAAAAGGAAAAAGGAAAATAAAAGGAGAACATATAAGTATGGAATTACGACAAAGAAAACCGATTCATTTGAGATGTCCGAAGTGTGGATATGATTTTTCTTATAATTCAAATCATGTGGAAGAAGAAATTGATACTTTGAAAAGAGAAATTGCTTCTATTATGACAAGAATTGAGGAATATAAAAGGGAACATAAGACTTGGAAGAATGAATTGGAATATAAAAATCTGCAAGTGGCATTAAAGAAAAGGCAGGCGAGGATTGTAGAAGTTAAGAAAGCTAGGAAGGCAACTGTGGTAGAAATAAAGCTCCAAACAAATCAAATTTTTAAGAAATTAGTGGAGCAGAAAGTGGGAGTAGAAGAGACGAAAAGACTTCTAAAGGAGGCGGAGGAACAATTAATTTATTATGATTATGACACAGCACACCAGACATTTACAAGGTTTGAAAAGGTGTAAAAGAAATGAAAGCAATCATAAAATATCCGGGAAGTAAATGGAGAATAGCAGATTGGATTATTCAATTCTTTCCAGAACATCATAGTTATTTGGAACCATTCTTTGGAAGTGGTGCAGTATTGTTTCATAAGCCACGATCCAATATTGAGACGATCAATGATTTAGATGGAAATGTAGTTAATCTTTTTGAATGGATAAAGAAAGATCCAGAGCAGCTTGCCCATGAAATTTATTGGACACCGTATGCTAGACAAATATATGAAGGAGCCTACACAACTATACCAAAAGATAGCCTTCAAAAAGCAGTAAACTTTTATATATGTCTCAATATGGGGCATGGATTCAGAACCAATGGCAGGAAAGTAGGCTGGAAGAATGATGTGCAGGGAAGAGAAAGGGCATATGCTGCACAGGAATGGGTACATCTGCCTGAAAAGATTATGCAGGCATCAGAACGGCTGCGCGGAGTACAGATTGAGAATAGGCCAGCAGCAGAGTTAATACAAAGATTTTGTTTCTCAAATGTTCTGATCTATGCCGATCCTCCTTATGTTCTTTGTACTAGATACGGAAAGCAATATTGTCATGAGATGGATGATCGGATGCATCAGGAACTTCTGGATGTGCTGTTGGCTCATAAAGGGCCGGTTTTGTTATCAGGTTATGATAATGAATTATATAATAGCCGGTTGAAGAACTGGCATAAAGAAGAAACGATCTGTTATTCGCAAGTATGTTCCAAAAAGAAAGAAGTGTTGTGGATTAATTTTAAACCAGAACAGAGACAAATGAATTTGTGGGATTTATGTATAGAACAGAGGATGGAGGGGGAAAGATGAAGAAAAAACCAAGCGAAATTATCACTGATTTTTTGAATTTTTTAGAAGAATCCAGACATGAGTATGAGTCTGCTTATGAAGAGGTAGGAAAGGAGGATAGTAAAACACAGACTTTTCTGCATGATATAGAGTTTGCTCCTAATACCAGTGAAAGAAATAAGATTGCAACTAGATTTCAGCAAAGTCGCCGAAATAGAAGAAAGGCAAAAGATAGAGCGCAATTGTATGAACAGATACATAACTTTTATGCAGATAAGCAAAACGTAAGTCTGTTAAAGACATTGAGACGGCTGCAGAATGAACAGATTACCAGAGAGAAGTATTTGTTTGGGAATAGGGAGTTTAAAAATCGTGTGGATTAGAAAGGTGAGGAGAGGAAAAGGACAGAAAAAGAAGTGATAGAATACATAAGACTAGATTATAACAGAAGTAAATTAAAGGGTAAGGGGCGAATGTATTTGAAATATGAAGGTGAAGATTTGAAATATTTGCTTGCACAGTTAAATGATTTAAAAGCAGAGATAGAAGAAAAAGAAATAAAGATACAAGAGCTTCAGAGTGAACTAGAGAAGATAAATAAAAGCAATTATCTGGAATCTGATGTTGTATCCTATGGAAAGAAGGGAAAAAAGTCATTAGGAACAGCGAGGATAACAGGTTTTCCATATCCATATTATCAACAAAAGAAAGTGTTATTAGAAAAAAGGATATGTAACTTAGCAAATAGGCAGCAGAAACTTTTGGAATTAATTACTGCAATAGAAGAGAAGATAGAGGAAGTAAGTGACAGCAGGATAAGAAGAATTTTGTCTTTAAGGTATGTAGAGGGATTAAAATTGAAGGAGATAGAAGAAAGAACAGGATACTCAAAGGGAAGAATTTCACAATTAATTGATAAATTTCTTAAAGATTAAAACAATTAAACAAAAAAGTGTGTTATAATTAAAATAAGGAATTGTGTCTTTTACTTATCAGAGAAGAGATGGTCTATTCGACCATCTTCTCTCTACATAATTGATAGGATCTTCCATCAAGTAAACAGGATAAAAAGACCCACTACTACAATGATTAACCATACAGTGGAAAAAACAAGTTCTAATAAAGATTTTATCATGGATTTGTTCATTTTATTTATCATTTGCTTTGCACCTCCTTTTATATTTAAATTATAACACATATAAAAATGCTATTCGAGTTATTTTTAAAGAGAAATTAAAGTTTTATACAAATAACTCAAATATTTGCTTGATAGTTGAGTTGATATATTTGAATAATAATGTATATATTATCTTGGAAAGTAGGAAAAATATATTTCTGGAGGTGTTATTATGGCAAATGCTTATAGTGTGGCTAACAATATTTTAAAGCGTTCATTTGATGAAAATATTGACATAACACCAATGAAGTTGCAAAAAATGGTATATTTTTTATATGCAGATTATCTTTGTAAAACAGGAAGAATGTTGTTTGATGAAAGATTTGAGACTTGGAAATATGGACCGGTTCTTAAAAGTTTGTATAATGGATTTAAAAAATATGGAGCAAATGCTATTAAAGAATTTGCATGTGAAGAAGATGAAATAGCTTATGCAATTTTAGAAAAAACATCACCAGAATTTAAAGAATCATTGGATAAAATATGGAATAAATATAAATCATATAATGGTGTATTTTTATCTTCTATAACTCATAGAAATGGAACTGCATGGTGGAAGGCGGCATCTAAAAAAGAACCATATTTAGATGATATGGATATAAGACAGGATATAAATGCCTATGATTGTTGATTATTATTTTAAAGATATATAGAGAGATAGCTTCGGCTGTCTCTTTCTTTTTTCCAAAACGAAATGAATGAGAGGTGGTGAGGTTGCCAAGGAGCCGAAATCCTAATCGAGAGAAAGCTTTTGAAATTTATAAAAAACATAATGGAAATATTACAAATAGAGAAATAGCGAATATCTTAAGTGAAGATGAGAAAGTAATCGCTGTTTGGAAAAGTAGAGATAAATGGAAAGTTGTACAACAATCTTCTGAAAGTTGTACAACAAAAAAACGAGGTGGCCAGATTGGAAATAAAAATGCGGAGGGCCATGGAGGTACGGGACCACCGAAGAATAAAAATGCAGAAAAACATGGTTTCTTTAGCAGGTATCTGCCAGAAGAAACTTTTTCTATTATACAGGAAATACAACAGAAATCTCAATTAGATATTTTGTGGGAAAATATTCAGATAGCCTATGCTGCCATTATCCGTGCACAACAGATTATGTATGTTCGTGATAGAGAGGATATGACTACGACAAAAGTTCAGCACAAAGATGGAGAGAATGTTATAGAAGAGCGCTGGGAAGTACAGCAGGCATGGGATAAACAGGCGACATTTTTAAAGGCACAAGCAAGAGCACAGGCGGAGCTTCGTTCTCTTATAAAACAATACGATGAAATTTTGCATAAAAATTGGGATGCGACAACGGAGGAGCAACGCAGTCGTATAAAATTGCTTAAAGTTCAAGCAGAAAAAATGCAGGGAGATATGGGAAATGGGAAAGAAATAGTGGATGATTGGGTTGCTGCGATGGTTCAGAAAGAAGAGATGAATGAATAAAAATTCACGAATAGTAAGAAGAAAATTTTTTCAAGAAAGAATACCAGTATACCAACAGAATCCAGTTATTTTTGCAGAAGAAGTGTTGAAGTTTCATCCTGATAAATGGCAGAGAGAGTCTTTGATGGATCTGGCAGAGAGTCCAAAAGTTGCGATAAAGTCAGGGCAAGGTGTTGGGAAGACTGGTATGGAGGCAGTTGCTCTTTTGTGGTTTTTAACATGTTTTCCCTATCCTAGAGTGGTTGCAACAGCGCCAACAAAACAACAGCTTCATGATGTACTATGGTCTGAAGTGGCAAAGTGGCAGCAGCAGTCTTCACTTTTAAAAGAGATTTTAAAATGGACCAAGACACATATCTATATGATAGGCTATGAGGAAAGATGGTTTGCTGCTGCCAGAACTGCGACAAAACCAGAGAACATGCAGGGATTTCACGAGGATAACATGCTTTTTATCGTAGATGAGGCTTCTGGTGTTGCCGATCCCATTATGGAAGCCATACTTGGTACATTATCTGGTGAAAATAATAAATTATTGATGTGCGGGAATCCTACTAGAACTTCCGGCACTTTTTTTGATGCCTTTCATTCTGATAGGGCAATGTATCAGTGTCATACAGTATCCTCTGCGGATAGCACAAGAACCAACAAAGAGAATATAGAATCTTTAATGCGAAAATACGGAAGAGACAGTAATGTTGTCTTAGTTCGTGTGCTTGGAGAGTTTCCAAAACAGGGAGATGATATGTTTCTTCTTCTTTCTGTTATTGAACAGTGTGGCAGTAAGCTGTATGAGCTGCCAGAAGACAAAGGGATGCCATATATTATATTTGGAGTGGATGTTGCAAGGTTTGGGGATGATGAAACTATTATCTATAGGAATGTAAAGGGTAAATTGAACTTAGCAGTTCGCAGGCGTGGGCAGGATTTGATGGCTACCGTTGGGGATATTGTTTCTCAATATAGAAAAGTAATCAAGGAATTTCCAGAGTATAAAGGATGCATATACGTAAATATAGATGATACTGGTCTAGGCGGTGGAGTGACTGATCGACTGAAGGAAGTGAAACGGGAACAGAGATTGCATCAGTTAGCTGTAATACCAATCAATGCTGCCGAAAAGATTGATACAAGTACCAAAGAAGGAAAAGAGGCAGCAGAGCACTATAATAACTTAACAACGCATATGTGGGCAGTTCTTCGAGAGCTGTTAGAAAACAAGCAGATGGAAATAGAGGATGATCCAGAGACATTTGCCCAATTATCTACTAGAAAATACTTTATGGCATCCAATGGCAAATTGGAGTTAGAGAGTAAGAAAGAGATGAAAAAGCGTGGACTGACTTCTCCTGATAGAGCAGATGCCGCAGCGCTTTCTGTTTATCTTGGAAAAGTGAAGAGATATACAGGGAGCGCTCCTAATAAAGAGGCGATTGGAAGGTTGAATCGTTCCAGTTACTGGCAAGGAAAATAAGGGAGGTGAGAATAGATGTCTGGCAGTAAAGAGATTGGACGGATAGGGCAGCGGCGGTATGGTGGAATTATTTATGAAGAATTTCTTCATGAGCTAAGAGGGAAAAAAGGAATCGAGGTTTACCGAGAGATGTCTGAAAATGATGATGTGGTGGGCGCGATTCTATTTTCCATAGAGATGTTAGTAAGACAATGTGCTTGGAATGTGGATCCGGGTGGAGACTCAGCCAAGGATAAAGAGGCAGCTCAATTTGTTAGAAGCTGTATGGAGGATATGCAGGAGACATGGACCGATACAATATCAGAGATCTTATCATTTTTGACATTTGGTTGGAGCTTTCATGAGATCGTATATAAGAGGCGTATGGGAAATACAAGGGATTCTCGCACAAAGAGCAAGTATAGCGATGGGCTAATTGGATGGAAGAAGCTTCCTATCCGGGCGCAGGAAACTCTTTATCAGTGGGAATATGACAAGGAAGACAATCTATTAGGAATGACACAGATGCCTCCTCCTGATTATGGTATCTTCACCATTCCTATAGAAAAAGCGCTGCTGTTTCGGACGAAAAGCCGGAAGAACAATCCAGAAGGAAGAAGTATTTTAAGAAATGCGTATCGCTCATGGTATTTTAAGAGAAGAATACAGGAGATTGAGGGAATAGGAATTGAAAGAGATTTGGCGGGTCTTCCTGTACTATATGGACCAGAGGACTTGAATCTGTGGGATAAAACTATGCCTGAGAATATAGAGATATTGAATAATCTGGAAAGCATGGTTAGAAATATCCGAAGGGATGAAATGGAGGGTGTGGTTCTTCCAGCTAACTATAAGCTGGAATTACTAAGCTCTGGTGGAACCAGACAGTTTGATACCAATGCGATTGTTACCCGCTATGATACCAGAATTGCTATGACTGTATTGGCAGATTTTATATTTTTAGGACATGATAAGACAGGAAGCTGGGCTTTGAGTTCAGATAAGACAGAGCTGTTTGCCGCTGCCATAGGAGCATATCTTGATATTATTTGCGAGACCTTTAACAGTCAGGGAATCCCAGCTTTGCTTGATATAAATGGGAAGTATTTTGAGGGAATCACAGAATATCCTAAGATGACCCATGGAGATATTGAGGATGCAGATATTACAAAGGTTGCTTCGTTTATTAAAGATATGACAGGAATCGGAGTTCTTGTACCAGATGATAGTCTGGAAGATTATATTAGACAGGTGGGGCATTTACCAGAACGAACGTTTGAGACTAGAGATATGGAGGATAGAAGAAGAGAGCAGCAGGAGCAGAACCAACCACCAGAAGTAAAATCATCAGAGGGGGAAGCTGAGGAGGATGAAGAAGAGGATCTGCCAGACAGCAAAGTAGCTGCTGCCAAGAAGAGGTTGGGAAGGATATAGGTGTATGGCAATACGAATTTATCCCAAGAAACATATAAAAAAAGCGAGAGCTGGAAATGGAGAAGAAATCCTAAAAAGGCTGGAGGAATATTTAAAAAATGGCAGCGGAAAGCCAATTCAGATATTATGTGGATTCTGGAAGGATCAATCAGAAGCGATTACATATCAGGAGCTGCGAGAAGCAGTAAAGGAAGGTTTTCTGAATGAGGCAACCTTTCAGGAGTGGTCAAAGGACTATTCCGTTTTGGTCCGTGATCAGTTAAGTTACCTGTGGAAGGATGCACTTGCAGCAGGTTCTGTAAGCCAGCCAATCACTGCTGGTCTTGCGGCTTATACATTTAACGTAGAGACACCGGCCATTATGACATGGATAGCAGGACATAGTGCAGAGTTTGTGACAGCTTCTGTGGTAGAACAGAAGGAGGCAATCAAAGCGCTTTTGGCTCGTTCTGTAGTGGAGCGTCATAGTGTGGATGAGTTGGCAAGGTTTATCCGGCCATGCATTGGACTTACGAAGCCACAGGCCAAGGCGAACTTTCGGTATTATGAAAATATAGTAAAAACGTTGAAAGAACAACACCCACGTATGAAACAGGACAGCATACAGAGAAAAGCAAGAGAAGCGGCGGCTAAATATGCAGAGAAGCAACACAGGCAGCGGGCCTTGACCATTGCAATGACGGAGATGGCAGCGGCATATAATAAAGGAGCAGATGAGGGAATCCGTCAGGCACAGGAACAAAACCTGATAGGAAAGGTGATAAAACGATGGAGCACTTCAGGTGACGATGCTGTATGTGGACAGTGCAATGCTTTAGAAGGGCTTGAAATTGCTATGGATAGTGCATTTCCTTTTAAGGGAAATTGGCATACAGGGGATAATCTTACTCCGCCTGCACATCCAAGGTGTGCATGTGCAGTGGAATATATAGAGGAATCTCCGCTAGTATATGTAAAAGAAAATTAATAGCAAAACGAAAAGTAATAAGATGTAAATAATATTTTGGTATGGAAAGAGGGATAAAAGGGTGAAGAGATTTTCAGAGCTGATTCAGAAATCTGCTAAGAATCCGCCTAAGAGCTCGGAAGATATATTAAAAGGGCAATATAAGATTATAAAATCAGATGATGAGAAAATGCTTGCTTTTGGATGGGCAAGCGTTTCCATGCGGGTGGATGGGGAACTGATAGAAGACTGGCAGAATGATATCGTGGAGCCGGAGGAATTGGAGAAAGCCGCTTATGATTATGTCCTTCTTTACCGTGAAGGTGGAGAAATGCATGAGAGAGGCGGAGCTGCTATTCTGATTGAAAGTGTCGTATTTACAGAGGAAAAAATGCAAGTGATGGGGATTCCAACAGGTACTCTTCCTATTGGCTGGTGGATCGGATTCAAAGTTACTGATAAAGAGGTGTGGGAAAAGGTGAAAGATGGAACATATAACATGCTAAGCATTGAAGGGGAGGCAGAGAGAGTAGAAATAGAGGATATTGTATCATAAATAGAGATAATGCAGATGGCATCCAAATAGGGTGCTTTTTGCTTTATTAATGGATAGGAAGGAGATAGGAATGTGGCAGCAAAGCTGAAGAATCTTATAGTCAGAAAAGTTGATTTTGTAGAGGAAGGAGCGAATCCAGACGCTCATATCAGAATGTTAAAACGAAAGAATAGGGAGGGAAAGCCAAAAGAAATGGATAGTACCAAAGGAGCAAATATACTGAAAAAATTGTTTGGCTTTATAGGCAAAGCTGCTGGCATGGATCAGAGTGAGATAGATAGTGCAGTTGACGAAATTCAAAAAGGTGGCTCTGTAAGTTTTCATGAAAAAATCAATGAGTTTAATAACCGAAAGATTGCGGATGAGATGTGGGATGTTTGTTATGCTTTACAGTCTTCTCTATATTCTATTCTCAATGATGAAGAGATGGATAGTGCCAATGTGGCAGAAGCAATGCAGGAAAGCCTTGATGAATTTTATACATTGGTAAAGGAATCCATTTCAAAATGGTCTAGTGGCAATGCGGCCAGCATTATGAGGAAGGAGGAAGAGGTATCAAAAACAGATATAGAGATTATGAAAGCAGCAGTGGAGCGTCTGAATCAATCAATGAAAAAGGCGAAGAGTGCTGAGGAAGAGGAATCAGACAAGAAGGAAAATCAGGAAGGAGAAAAAGAGACAATGGGAAGGAAGATTGACAAGAGCAAATTAACAGAGGCAGAAAAGGCTTTTCTGGAGAGCATTGAAAAACGTTATAGTACAGAGGATGGATCTGCTCAGGATAAGGGAGGCACAACGGCAGCAGGGGCTTCCATGGGCCAGACATCATCTCCTACATCAGAGGAACCAACCATAATAAAATCTATAGCACAGCCTGCTGCCGAGACGACACCAACGACGCATACAGAAGATACAGATAGTATCTATAAAGGTCTGCATCCGGCTGTAAGAGCAGAGTTGGAGGGATTAAAGAAATTCAGGGAGGATGCAGAGGAAAGAGAGCTTACCGAGGTTGCGAAGAAATATACTATCATTGGCAAGAAGGAGGAGGAACTGCTGCCTTTGTTTAAGAGCTTAAGGGCAGCAGGCGGTACGGCTTACAACGATATGATCGCTGTGCTGGATCAGGCGGTGGCAGCGGTGGAGAAGTCAGGTGCGTTTTCTGAAATTGGAAAATCTGGCCATGGAAGTATGGATGGAAGTGCATGGGCAGAGGCAGATGCAAAGGCAACAGAACTGATGAAATCCAAGGAGGGATTGTCCAAGGCACAGGCTCTGGATGAAGTATTTTTGGCAAATCCTGAGCTGGCTGAAAAATGTGAGAAGGAGGCATAAGGAATATGGCAACTTATTTTGGAACGAATATTAATGAAAGTCCAACCATTGTATTGCCAGCCGGAGAAAAGCTGGAATATGCAAGGGGGATTGCTCTTGCTATCAAAGAGGGTGCTGTGGTGAAGCCGGAAGCAGGCGCTCACATCATCGGTATTTCTCTTATTGAGACAGATGAAACAGTGGAGAAGGGGATGGATGTGGATCTTCAGATTAAGGACATTGGCAAGTGGGTAGCAGGAGAAGCGGTTTCTGTGGGTACAGAGCTGGCAGCAGATGAAGAGGGCAGGGCAGTGGCGGCAAAAGCGGGAGATTTTATTGTTGGTGTAGCACTAAGCAGTGCATCCGATGCAGGCATATGGGTTAAGGTTCAGATTATCAAAGCAGGATATAAGCCTGCGACAGCAAGTGCATAAGCATAAGGAGGTAGAAGAGAAATGAGTACAGGAAGAGAAATTGGTAGTGCTGCTGAATTGCAGGCACGTATTGCAAAAGGATGGAAGCCCAATCGTTATCTTACCAATATGAGTATGGCGTTTTTTGCTAATACAAGTGATTATGTGGCAACCAGCATTTTTCCTATCTGCCCAGTGGATTTTTCTACTGGGTATTATTATATCTATAACAAGGGAGATTTGGCGAGGGATCATGTAAAGAGAAAGCCAAAGTTTGGCAAGGTTTCACCTGCTCAGATGGGCCATACCGATGCAACCTATTATTGTATGGTTGACCAGATTATTGTAGGGATTAATCAGATTGGTGCACAGAATTATCAGCGTGCAAATGTGCCGCCTTCCATTGACCCCAAAAGAGCGAAGAACCGTTTTGTTACAGATCAGCAGTTGCTTCATTTGGATATTCTCTTTGCCAATAGTTTTTTCAAAGCGGGTGTGTGGGAGAATGAATTTGAGGGCATTGTGTCTGGGAGTGGGGTAACTCCAAGTGGAAATCAGTTTATTAAGTTTTCGGATGCCAATTCCGATCCCATCAAGTTCTTTGATGCCCGCAAAAGACAGATAAGGCTGGATGGAAGGAGGATGCCAAATAAGCTGACCTTGGGATATGATACCTTTCTTGCATTAAAGGAGCACCCTGACTTATTGGAGCGTGTAAAGTATACTGGCAGTACAGCAAATCCTGCGCAGGTAAATGAGAAGGTATTAGCGGAGCTGTTTGGAGTGGATGAAGTAAAGGTATTATACGCAACTTACAATGCAGCAGAGGAAGGGCAGAAGGATGAGATGCGTTTTATCTGTGAGCCGGATGGAGCGCTGCTCTCCTACACGACACCAAGCCCAAGGATTGATGAGCCTTCCGCAGGGTATATCTTTACTTGGGATATGTTAGGAGATGGGAACTATATGGCGACAGATGTCTTTGAAGGAGAAGGCGGTACCCATGCAGAGTTTATGGAGGGATTGCTTTCTACGGACATGAGAAAGACGTGTGATGATTTGGCTTGTTATATGAAGCATTGTATATAGGAGGAGCAGATGCAATATGTATGCATAAAACAGCTTACGGCAGGAAAAAAGACCTATTATCCGGGAGACATAATTCCTGAACATGTGATTTTACCAGAAAGAAGCAGAAAGCTGATAAGAAATGGATATCTTTCCGAATGTAACAACGATGCCATACAGACGCCTATTGCTGAATCCGTCCATCCATCGGCAGCAGAGAACCCTATACCAATGTTTCCTATCAAAGTATATGGAGAAGGAGGCAAAGAAATAGAGCTTCTTCTATCTTTGGATGAAGTACAACAGGTATTTTCTATTTTGCAGATGAGTGCAGAGGAAGGAGTCAAACAGATCACTAAGGTAAAAAGTGAAAATGTATTAGTTCTTCTACATGCATCAGACAATCGCAGAACAATCAAAAATGCAGCAAAGGAGCAGGCAGAAAAAGTATTCTCCACCAAAGGAGAGCCAAATGAATCCACAGGCAATGAAACCATAGATACTAATACAGAGGGAGCGGATACCTGATGGCAAAGGGGACCTATACATATGATCCGAAAAACATAGGTGATTTTGGTAAAGACCGCATGAGATTTGAGCTTGGCGATACAATGGTAGAAGGTCAGTCTGATACCACAGCCTTGACGGACGAAGAAATACAGGCAGCCGTTGACAGCTATCCAAAAGCATGGAAAAGGGCGAAACTTATGTTATTAGAAAGTCTCTGCCGCCGTTTTGCCTATGAAGTTGACACAAAGACAGGACCATTGCAATTATATATGCAGGAAAGGGCAAAGCTGTGGCGGTCAGATTATGATGTATTGAAAAAAGAGGTGTCTGTGGAGTCTTGCAGTGTCCCACAACTTAGCAATGGGGCATATAGAAAGCCCCCATATTTTTATGCTGGTATGCAGCAGAATGAAAGGGCAAGAAACAGATGATAAATACTAGGATGATGTATATGAGACCGGGAAATCTGTTCAAGGACTTTATGATTGAAACAAATAGACAGGTGGTGACAAGTACTGGGAGGGTGGCAAACAGTCATTGTGGTGATGGTTCAAAAACCTTGAAGGGCTGTCTTTCAGAAGCTTCTGATAAGGACAGAACCAAATATAGTCAGGAGGAGCATATTGTTACCCATACCATTGTTCAGGCAGGAGAACCAAAGGCAAAGACAGCAGATAAGCTAGTGCTTGGAGAGAGGACCTTTTATATTGTTGATCTGGATGAGGCAGGGTCCCTTGGCATCTCTACCATTTATTATGCAGAAGAAAGGCGTGATGTAAAATAACCATAGAACAGGCACAGAAAGATATTAATAAGTTAGCAGAGAAGATAGTGGAGAACATCAATCGAAGGATAAAAACAAGAGGAACCAGAGTGGCGAATGTACTTCGCAGCGCGGAGTTAGAGGTATTAAAAGGAAAACGGCATGGAAGGCTGTATCGAAAACCATTTAGCAAGAGAAGGTATCGGGCATCAGCGCCAGAGGAAGCACCAGCAAGACGAACGGGGGCTTTGCGTTTACATTGGACAAAGGGAGTTGCTGAAGGGATAGGTTCCAGAAATGGAAAAAATGAAGTGAGGATCGTTGCTTATCTGGAAAGTGATACGCCTTATTCTGGTATTCTGGAAAAGGGAAGTGAAAAAATAGAGCCAAGGCCCTATGTGGAAAAAATAAAGGAGAAAGCAAAGCCAGAGATTGAGAGTATTATGAAGCAAAGCTATGAATAGGAGGCGATCGTATCGAGCTGGTAAAAGAGCAATTAGAAGCTGTATTTGATACCTCTGTATTGAGAGCGGGATATGTGCTTTATGCAAAGCATCATTCATGGGAGGATGGAAAGACAGGGTTTGTGACATCTGTGACAGAAAAGAAACTTGTCGTACAATATCATCCCGGAATAGGGAATGTCACAAATCATTTTTTTGTTTCAGTAGATGAGGTAATCGCTGGAAAGTGGGAGATCCGGTGGTCTTCGGATTTGGCCAAGGTATATGAATGTATCCTTTCTGAAGATACAGAACAGGGAGAAGGAGAAGGAAAGGAAGAGAATGACACTTGAGGAATTGATCTACAAACGATTTACCGAATCAGAGACACTTGTCTTACAGCTTGCGGTGTATGCGGGGAAGCCTGCTGTGTTTCGTCCTGCTTCACCAGAAGGGAATCAGGAAGGATGGGAGGGGAATACGCAATTCCCTCAGTTAATCTATAACTTTGATTTACAGGCAAATGAGGAGAGGAAAAGTGCTGGCACCTTATCGGTCTCTTTATTGTGTCAAAATACCACAGAGATAACGCCAGAGAACATAGAGCCAGAGGTTCGTAAGTGCCTAAAAGATGTATTATTAAAACCAGAACATGGTACACCTTATGCATTTACATGGGCACGGTCGGATGCTTTTGAGATGGAGGAAACAAAAAGTCGTCTGGTAATTGGAATAGAGATAAGGTTCGATATTCTGGAATATCCATCACAAGAAACATTAGATCCAGATCCAGTGATGGCAGTAAATCAATATATAAAAGAAGTATGCCCTGCGTGTATGATTATGGGATATGACCATATGGAAGAAATCACGGAGGCAACAGGAGAGAAGCCAGTTATTTATTGTCGCTTGGCTTCGGTGGAAAAAGCAGAGGAAACAAATACAGTTGCATGGATGGATGGCAGGATTGCCATCCATATTTTATGCCCAGACAGTGGAAGAAGGATGAAGATGGTGGCAGATATTGCAAACCAGATTTCTCTTGTAGGAGAGATCATGATGCTGGATCATTCTCCTATGTTTATCAAGCGTTTGCAGACCAATTACCAATCCGATTATCTGAAGGATGGCCAGATTGTGATAACAGGCCATTTTGGTCTTCTTCGGTATCGGGCAAAGAACCCTATTCTTAGAAAAACAAATATAACCTATAGACAGGAGGTAGCAGATGGCAAAAGAAAGCAGTTTAAAGAAGGATGTCGAACACAAAGCAATGGAGAAACAGGAAGTGGGAATGAAGATATCCATAGGAGAGACACAGAAAGGAAAGCAGGCTTCTGTATACACCGTTAAAGAGCTGGCAGAGCAGGCGGATATTTTGTTTGGAACCCGCCCAGAGTGCATTATGACAGCGCTTCGGACAGAGAAAAAGACAGAGTTTACGGTTGATGAAGCAAGGAATCTGGTAAAAAAGTTTTTAAAGAGGGAGGTAAAGTAAGAAGATGGCTGGAACCTATCAGTTAGGAGAGACAAAGGTCCGTCCCGGTACATATTTTCGCATCCAGAAGAAGGGCGAAGATAACAGGGGGATTATGAATGGTGTTACGATTGTGATTTTCAAGGCAGATTTTGGTCCACTTCATACGGTAGTAAAGTTAAATCCAGAGGATGGATATGAGTCCATATTTGGATCAGGGCTGACAACCGATGCTGTCAAAGAGGCATTTGCTGGTGGGGCTCAGACTATACTGGCCTGTCGGCTTGGCAGTGGAGGAGAAGCAGGAAGGATTGTATTAAGAGATACGAATGGAGAAGATACAGTGACAATTACAGCAAAGCATACGGGAGAAAAGGAATTTACTGTCACCATACGAGACAGACTTGCTGATCCCAAAATGAAGGAATGTATCTTTTATACAGGAATAAAGGAGTTTGAGAAAGTAACATTTGCATCAGGGGAAGGAGAGGCAACAGCGCTTGTGGAGGCGTTGGCAGCTTCCAGAAATTTTGATGCCAAGCTGGAAGAGGGCAAGGAAGTAGCGGAATTGGAGTATGTGCTGCAAAGCCAGTTTACCAAGGGAAGCAATCCGCAAGTGACAGTGGAGGATTATTCCAATGCACTGGCAGAAGTGGAGCCCTATGAAGCGAATACCATATGTGTGGATACAGAGGATTGTGAAGTACATATGCTTTTGCAGTCTTTTGTAAATCGTGTCTTTGATGCAGGATCACTGATGCAGGCTGTTGTGGCGGAGAAACACACGGTATATTTGGCAGATAGAAAGGCACATGCAGCCGCATTTAATGATGAAAAGATGAATTATGTGCTCAATGCCCATATAAAGGAGCAGGGAGTGGAAATAGACGGCTATCAGACGGCGGCGCGCATCGCTGGAATGATAGGAGCGGCTGTTTCGAATTCTTCTTTAACCCATACAGTGATTACTGGATTTACAGAGATTTTAGAAAACCTGACTAATACAGAGATGATTTCTGCGGAAAAGAAAGGCTGTCTGGTGTTGAGCTATAACAAGGATAAGCAGGTGTGGATCGATAATGCGATCAATACACTGGTTACATTATCGGATAATCAGGATGCGGGCTGGAAGAAGATCCGAAGAGTAAAAACACGCTTTGAACTAATGCGGCGTATGAATTATGTTTCAGACAGTCTGGTAGGACGAGTGGATAATGATTCCAATGGAAGAAATACTATGATAAGTCAGCTTCAGGCAGTGGGAGATTCCATGAAAGAGGAAGGGAAGCTGATGTATTGTAGTGTAACAGAAAGCAGTGAAGGAAAAGCAGACGGAGACAGTGCATGGTTTGATATTGATGTGATTGATAAGGACTCTATGGAGCATATCTATCTGACGTTCTGGTTCCGTTTTACTACGAATGTAGAGTAGAGGGGGAAGAAAAAGGATGAGAAATGAAAGGGCAGCAGGCGATACAAGACACGCCAGAACAGGAAAAGATGGAGCATTTTATAATCAAGATGGAGTATTATTGGCATCCGTAGAATCATTTACTTCAAATGTATCATGGAATAATGCGAAGTATAGTGTGCTGGGAGATGCACAGGAGCATGAGACACCAAATACATTTGCTGTTAGCCTAACTATGTCGCAGATCGTGATAGAGGATGATGAATTTATCAGAGAAATGATGGAATCATTGCAGACACAGATTATGCCAAGCTGGAATTTTCAGGGATCGCTTTTGGGATTGAATGGATCAGAAGAGCGAGTATTTTATAGGGATTGTGTTCCATCTGGTCAGGTGGATATACAGAATGTTACGGTTGGAGATGTGATTAAGAGGCAATGGAACTTCTTTGTAAACCGGCCGCCAAGGCTACAAAGTTTGTTGACGATAGGGTAAAGAATGATAAGAACAAATGTTTTGCATATAGGGTGTGATGAAACATGGACAAGAAGATTGGACTGACAGAGAAAGAAAAATGGGAGTGCACAATGTTATGGTTAATGACACTTCATATGGCATTTGTTAATGAAAAAAGGGCAGAGCCAGCATGTGTGGTATGTCCTCATATTATGAAGTGTCCAAGTTTTATAAAAGAGAACGATAGAAAATGTATTTCCAAAGTGGTTATTCCTCTTACAGAGAATTTTAAGGTTTTGGAGCAGTTTGTTGGTAAAGACATGATTACTAGAGCATTACTATGTGTTAATCTTGCTCAATTAGAGGATAGTTTTTTTCATGATATTCCATAGTTTTTTGAGGCTACTTTGGTATGTAGCCAATATATAACTATATAGTATTTTTGAGAGGAGAATTAGAGTGAAGAAAAAGAAGATTAAAAAAGTAGCAAAAAAGAAAATCCAGAGAGTAGAAAGAGTATTTCGCAATCTTTTAGTAGAACCGCAGTCTCATACATACATGACAATGTATCAAGTATTAGAAGAATTACATTTTCAAGGTAAATATAATCTTGTAGTTCAGATGTGTGATGTGTTACTAAAAACGGATGAAACTATGTATTAGTTTCTACAAGCTCTGGATGGCATTTAGGGCAAACTTGATTATTAAAGTTTGCAGAGCCATCATGGGGTAATGAATCATCATATGCAATATACTTTTTGGCTGGAACTAGAGGTGTTCCACATTTTAAAC
This sequence comes from uncultured Lachnospiraceae bacterium, assembly GCA_910588535.1. Classification (GTDB taxonomy): domain Bacteria; phylum Bacillota; class Clostridia; order Lachnospirales; family Lachnospiraceae; genus RGIG8607. The sequence continues at coordinate 54,458 of CAJUOO010000003.1, forward strand.
AAACAGGTGAATTGCTTTGATCCATAGTATGTTGTCTCCTTTCTTTAGTACTCGGCGCTGCAACGCCTGTACAACTACTATATGACAGCTTTGGATAGGAGACAATAACGAGTTATGATTTTTCTAGTTAGAATAAAAGGGAGGTGTGGATAGTGAATCAGGCAGAAAGGCGGAAGTTTAAGGAATTAGAGAAAAGAGTTATAGTTCTTGAGAATCAAATTCAGGCTCAGTCATTTGAAAAGTTGCAACAGAATATGAAATCCGTAGATAGGGAAAAAATTATAGAATCAGAGCATAGTAGACCTGAAACTTTGCGATATGCTGTTTGGGCTCCGTAAGGATAGAGCAATGGATAGGGTTTTCGGTTTAATTTAGTGAGAAAATCTGTTTGACAGGGACTGGCTCCCATAAGTAATAGGAGCCAGTCCCTGTCATACTCTTCAAAAGCAGAAACAATAGCCTTTGAGATTGCCTCAATAATCATGGAAGCCTTAATGTGTTCTCCTTGGACTATATCTTTTGATAAGGATGTTTTAGCGGCTTCATAAATTTTTTCTTTATCCATAATATGTCTCCTTTCTTACGTACTCGGCTTGGCAGAGCCTGTACATCTATTATAAGACAATAACGAGTTATGATTTTTATAATTTTTGCAAGATGGGAGGTGAGGAAGATAGAACAGGAAAAAAACTTTGAAAAAAGAAATTCGGATGAAAAAGGAGTGCATTACAAAAATCTATGTTGACGGGGTAGAATTGAATGGCGTAAGGAAGATAAGTTTCCTGCATAACAGGGGAAGAGATGCTTACCCTGTACTCAGAATTGAACTTCTGGCAGAGCAAATCTGTTTAGAAACAGCCCAGATATTTGCGCTGCCGGAAGTTTACCATCCTTATTACGTTTCATCAGATAAATTGGTTAAACTTGGTATTCTGACGCATAGCCAACTTAATGAATTGCTGAATAAAAAGTTGTTATAACATTTCGGGTGCGGACAAATAAACAGGGCAGTCTGATAGCTGACAACCATCTCCATAAATATTATGCTGCAGATGTTGGTAAGAGGGGAGGTGAGAAGAAAGGTGTGGGTTTCAAAAAAGCGTTTGGAAACTTTGGAAAAGAAAGTGGCTGACCTTGAAAAACAGGTTCAAGACCAGTCACTTGAAAAAGTTGCTATTGAATTGGAGAATTGGGTGAATCAGTTTGTTGGTTTAACTTTTCATACTCCTGAATCGCCACAACAGAAACTTTAGCAGCAATTTGAACTATTTGATGGGCTAACTTTTATATTTTTGAGATAAATACAAATTTGTAGAGCAGTTATATAATGTATTATTCAAAAACTATGGAATCAGAAGATAGTAGAGCGGAAACTTCTCGATATACTGTTTGGGTTCTATAAGACTTGATAAAAAAGACAAAAATAATACAAATACTTCATTAATTAAAGGAAACAGAAAGGAGAAAAACATGGATCAGGAAAAGAAAAGGAAGGCAAGTGTGACTATGATGGATGAGCAGGAAGTGAATGACCGTGATGTAGTAACAGAAGAGATAGAGTGGAGTGAAGAGGAAAGCAAACAACAGATGCGGGTACATGAGGAAGATTTTATTCAAGGGCTGATTGATGCGGCTGGCTATACTCAGAATGATACACAGCGTATTGAGATTGTAAGAGAAGGCAAATTATACTTTGCCTTTACAATCCATCCTCTTTCTGAGGATGAGTATGACCGCTGTAAAAAGAAGTGGACAAAATATGTCCGCAATAAGCAGTTTGGTATGAAACTTCCAGAAGAGACAAACAGTGTTAAGTACCGGGATGCGCTTATCTATACAGCAACGATAAAAGAGGATCAGGATAAGCTGTGGGACAATAAGAGGATATGGGAGGCTTTGCGTGATAAGGGGCTGCAGATTCTCAGTGGTTTGGATGTGATTGAATACTGTCTAAAAGCAGGAGAAAAGGATAAGGTTCTTGAATGTATTGATTCCTTGAGCGGATATGAGAACAATCTGGAGGAAGTGGCAAAAAACTGATTCAGGCAGGTGGAAAGGCTTGCCTGCTGCATCATATTTTTCAGCGTACAGGGATAACACCAGATGAATTTTACCAAAAACCAAAAGGAGTGCAGGCATTTTTGCTTGCCTCCATGCAGATTTATTTAGAACCAAAGGAGTGAGACAGGAGTTATGGCTGAGACCGTCAGAATTGAGATACCAATCGAAACGATTGATGAAACAGCAGCAGGTATCCTGTCTGCTGTCAATGGACTAAATAGGATGAATCAAGCACTTCAGGAGTCAAGAAGGCAGACAGAGAAAGCAAGAGAGTCCGTTTCCAAGTATGATAAATCGGCAGAGAAAACACAAAAGACATTAGCATCATGGGCAAAGGAGAAGTATGAAATTTTATTAGAGGCAAAGGATAAAGTCTCTCCCTTGCTTTCTACCGTTCGGGGAGGACTAAAATCCATTGTCAGCAAGCCATGGATGATTACCATGAAAGCCTTTGATCTGGTGACATCTCCTGTTCGGGGGATTATCAACCTGTTAAAGAATCCTATGTTTCAATTAGGGTCTGTGATAGGCGTTAGTATTGGCCTTGCAGATACTATAAATACTTATAAAGAGTTTGAATTAGTTATGTCGCAGGTAGAGGCAGTAAGTGGAGCGACAGGTTCTGAGATAGAACAATTATCAGAAAAGGCGAAAGAGATGGGTGCTACAACCAAATTTACTGCGGCAGAGGCAGGAGAAGCTTTCAACTATATGGCAATGGCAGGATGGAAGACAGGGGATATGTTAGATGGAATCGAAGGCATCTTAAATCTTGCTGCTGCCTCAGGAGGAGATTTGGCAGAGACATCCGATATTGTCACAGATGCCCTGACAGCGTTTGGACTTCAGGCAGTGGATAGCGCTCATTTTGCTGATGTACTTGCAGCAGCGTCCAGCAATGCAAATACCAATGTATCCATGATGGGATATACCTTTAAATATGCTGCCCCGCTTGCAGGAGCACTTGGCTATAGTATAGAAGATACAGCCATAGCAATCGGATTAATGGCAAATGCAGGAATCAAGTCAGAGACAGCAGGTACTGCGTTAAGAAATATATTTTCCAGTTTGACAGGAGTGGTGGAAGTCACAGGAGAACGATTTGGAAAGTTTGTGATTGATATGGAACGGACAGATGGAAGCATGGTTCCGCTTCGAGAGACCTTAGTATCCCTTCGGGAAGCGTTTTCCCAAATGACAGAAGCAGAGAAGATTGCCAATGCGGAGTCCTTGGTAGGGAAAGAAGCCATGTCAGGGTTGTTGGCAATCGTAAATGCAGGAGAGAGAGATTTTCTTAAGTTGACCAATGCCATCGATCATGCAGATGGAGCTTCGGAAAAAATGGCGGAGACGATGTTACAAAATCTGCAAGGCTCTATCACTTTGTTGCAGAGTGCGGTAGATGGGGTGAAAATTTCTTTTGGTGAGAGACTATCACCTTATGTGAGAGAGCTGGTTGACTGGCTGACCAATCAGATGCCAGCCGTTGAGCAGGGATTAGATGAATTTATGGATTGGTTCGATACAAAGCTGGATCATCTGCAGAAAAAGTTTCATGCAATGACAGATACCAAGGAATGGAAAGAGGCAGATTTCTTTGGAAAAGTGAAGATTGCATGGGATGAAATGATAGCAGAGCCATTTGTGGAATGGTGGAATGGCGTAGGAAAAGAAAAATTTGCGGCATTTGCACAGGAGATTGGATCGGGAATTGGTTCTGGATTAAAACTGGGAATTATGACATTGTTGGGAATTGATATAGGAGAGACCGTAGACGAAGGTGTGAGCATTGGGCGATCCTTTGCGAAAGGTTTTTCGGAAGGGTTTGACACAGAGGAAGTCTCAGGAAAGGTATTATCAGGATTTGGACAAATGTTATCCAGCGCGGGGAAACTGCTGCCGGGAGGAGAAGCGCCAGATATTTCTTCGATTCTATCTGCTGTTATGCTTGGGAAGATGGCAAAGCCCTTGGTTCAGATGGGAAAAGGAACAGTAAGTGTTGGGAAAGGATTGTTTGGTAAAATTGGAAATGTTTCAATGACAGAGTTATTAGATGGAAGCGCTGCGGTTGAAGGAACGGGGCTGCTGGGATTGCTTGGTAAGACTGGAAAGGCATTGGGTTCTGGAGCAACATCAGGAGCGGGGGCGGCTGTTGCAGGAACTGGTGCACTTGCAGGAGGAGTGGCAGCAGGAGTGACCTTGATAAGTAGTGTGGTGGATGCCTATAAAGCAGTAAAATCTGAGGATAAAGGGGAAGCAAAAGCATATGGTGAGTCTGCTGCATGGAAAGCTGGTGGGGTTGCTGCCGGAGCGGCTGCTGGTGCAGCGATTGGTTCTATTATACCCGGAATTGGAACGGCCGTTGGTGCTTTGGTTGGTGCTGGTGCCGGTGGAATTGCTGGATGGATGAAAGGAAATAGGATTAAGGAGGAATACCAAGAAAATGTAGAAGAAATGCAAAGAGAGGCAAAGAAGGCACAAAAAGTCTTTGAGGCTACTGGTTTTTTGATAGACGAAATCCAGTTTGCAAACAAAGATTTGCAGGGAATGATGGAAGATACTGAGGTCAGTGCAGAGAAGCTTTCTATGGCATTTCATGAGGTGGTTTCCAAAGATCTAATTTCTCATTTTGGGGAGTTGCATCTGTCACTCGCGGAGGTAAAGGAGATAGCAAATTCTATTGTGTTTCATGATAACAAGGAAGAATTTGAAGATTTTCTTACATTTTCCAAGAAGGCAGAGGATTCTCTCTCAGCAGTCAAGTCTACTATGGCTGATCTGCGCAAGAGGAATTGGAAGATGTCATTAGGCTTTGGAGTGGATCAGGCAGATATAGAAAATTATCAGGAAGGGATTCAAAGTCTAGTCAATGGGACAAAGCAATACATAGAAGATAAGCATTATGAGGCCAATATTGCTATGAAGCTGCTACTTGGCGAGGAAGCCGATATGACAGCTTTGGATACTACATATCAGACAATAAGTAGCCAATTGGAGGATTTGCAGGCAAGATTAAGTGAGGAGATGGCAAATCATACTATTATGCTGGAGGATGGAACCTTACAATTCAATCAAACAGAAGAGATACTAAGTCTTCAACAGCAGATTGCAGAGATTACAGCACAAGTATCCCATGCGGAAGAAGAGGCAAACTTTGCAGCGTTGAAAATTAAGTATGGTGGAAGTGAACTGGATTACAATTCGTTTGCCAGTTTACAGGAGGAATTAGCGGCACAGGTGGAAGAAATGCAGGCAGATGCTTTTGAGGCGTTAAAAGTGAACATAAAAAATTTACGGCTTCAACTTGAAACAGGTGTCATTGATGAAAGTCAGTATGAAGAGCAGCTTCAGAAGCTTACGGATGCATACAACCAACAGATATTGGATTTACAAGTAAGGGTGGAACAGTTTCAGTTGGAGGCGATTGCAGAAGCTTATGAAAAAGAGCTGGTTGGAATTCTTCCTGATATCGAGGGAACAACAGCAGAAAAATTGGGAAGCGCCATTGCGTTAGGGATGTCACAGAAGGATGTAGCAGACTGGACAGCAGGCGATATGGCTGGATGGTTGGGAATAGATGAAGCGGAACTGTCTGCGGAGTTAAATACATTGTTACAGGCAGTTGCGAAAAGTATACCATCACAACTCGAACAGAGTATGATAGATTCTTTCAAAGATTCCTCTATAGATTTTATAGGTCCTTATTCACAAGAGATATATGATCAACTGGCATTGCTTGATTTATCAGATGCTGATTTGGAATCCTTTAAAGAGTCGCTTGGTAGCGGGATTGCAACCGCGATTGAAGGTGCTGATATGCAGAAGGTAAATGAGGCGCTTGCTATTATTAAGGGTGATGTGGAAGAGGCAACAGAGAAGATATTTGGGAGTGGATACAGTGTTACCATGCCGCTTCATGTAATGTTTGACTACAATGGTGTTGGTTCCGATTTTGTAGTACCAAATCTAAATGGAAGTACAACAGTGGAAAAGAACGCGGCGGGAGGTTATGTAAGCGGTGGACCTCAGTTATCATGGCTGGCTGAAGAAGGATATGGGGAGTTTGTGATTCCCACAAATCCAAGCAGGCGGTCGAGGGCGCTAGATTTATATCAACAGGCGGGGATAGCACTGGGGATTTCTGCTCATGCAGCAGGAGGCTATGTAAAAGGTTCCATTTCTCGTGATACAGCGTCAGACTATCAGACATTCCATAATGAAAATAGAAATGCTCCTTTAGCCTACAGCGAAGTCACAGAGGATAATTATAATGGAGAAATGACACAAACATATGAACCTATGCCAGCTCAAAGGGAAAGCAGCGGGAGCAGCACACCCGTACAGGTTCATGTGAATGTGGCGCCAGAGTTTGTGATTCAAAGCAATGATGATCAGAAGGAAGAGACTATTTTGCAGGTTATTCGCAGGCATATGAAAGAGATGGCAGATGAGCTGGGCGGTGAGATAGCAGAACGGCTGGAAGCAGTATTTTCCAATATGCCATTAAAGGGGGTGTAACATTGGCACAGGATCTGTATATCCGGTTGACGGAGCTGGGAACGGGAAGAAAATTTACATTCCCCTCAAATCCTGAACGTATAACAGGGTCTCTGGGTGCCAAGTATCAGGACTTTACGATTATCTCCATGGGTTCTGTCAAGGTGCCAAAGGGCATGGATGTAGCAGAAATTAAGTGGGAAGGAGAATTTTTTGGTCCATCAAAGAAGAGGGAAGCGATAGTAAAACAGGATTTTTATCAAGAGCCCAATCCGTGTATTTCTATTTTAAGGGAATGGCAGGAGAAAGGAAGCGTGTTAAACCTGATTCTTTCTGGTACATGGATCAATATGGATGTCACGCTCTCTTCCTTTTCCCCAGAGGTATATGGGGCATATGGAAATGTGAAGTATTCCATTGCCTTTGCACAGTGGAAAGATTTAAAAATCTATACCACAGAGGAAGGCAAGGCAGCGGGAGAAGAACAGCAGCTTATGCCAAGGAATGAGCCAGAACAGGCGCTTCAAGATTCGTATACGGTAGTGAGTGGGGATACTCTTTGGGGGATTGCCCAAAAGAAGTTAGGAAGTGGAATAAGATGGGATGCCATCTATGAAGCGAACAAAGAAACCATTGAAAGTGCTGCAAAATCCTATGGAAAAAGTGGTTCAGATCATGGTCATTGGATTTATCCGGGGACCGTGCTTTCTATTCCATTACAGGAGGAGTCACATGCTTGATTTAACAAAGCTTACTTATCGTGTTATGGTGATGGATGAAAATAACAACCAGTATAACATAAAAGATTATATTCAAAATCTAGGTTGGGAAGAAAATGAAGGGGAGCTGGCGGTACGTTCTTCTTTTACGGTTCGAAACGACAGAACATCAAAGGGCAAACTGTCTTCATTAATTAAGCCGGGCTGTATGATTGGGATTTTTGCAAGTGATGGGAAATCCGTGGATCAGGAAGTGGCAAGAGGATATGTGACAGAGTGGAATCCACAGCTTAAGAACAACAGTGACAGCTTACAGTGCACCAGTTATGACATTCTATATACTTTACAGAAAAGTCAGGATAACCGCTTTTATGCTTCTGGAACAGGGACACAGTCCATAGTCACAGGTCTTTTGGAGGAGTATGGTGTGCCAGTACAGGGATATAATGGCCCGAATGTCGCACATGGAAAACTAAAATACAACAATGCGTATATCTCAGATATGATTATGGATGTTTTGGATGATGCAGGAAAGAGAAGCAATGGTACCTATTTCTTGCGATCCTCCAAAGGGTATGCAGAGGTAGTGGAAAGAGGCAGAAATACTGAGACTTATGTTTTTGAGACGGAAAATACACAGTCTGTCAGCACACATATGAGTCTATCCAATCTGGTGACAAGAGTAAGGGTGATTGGCAGAGAGAACAAGGAAGGAAATTTTAGTGTAGAAGCGACGTTAAATGGCATGACAAAGTATGGAATCCGTCAGAGGATCTACACCAGAGGCACAGATGAAACGCTGGAGGATGCCAAAGCGGCAGCACAACAGATTTTGGATGAAAACGGGACAGTACAGGAGGAGATTATCTTGGAGGCGCCGGATGTTCCTTTTATACGAAAAGGAGATGTGGTTTGTGTAAAAGTAGGTGTGTCTTGTGGACTTTATTATGTCAAGGGAATCCAACATAACTGTGACAGCTATAGTATGACAATAAAGCTTAGAATGGCAAAGCCTCTTACGATAACAGCAGAGGACACAGCAGAGACCAAAAAAGAGTATCATGAAGGAGATATTGTAGAATTTCATGGAGGTACCCACTATACTTCTTCTTATTGTGATGCCAAAGGGTATCCAGCAAGAGCAGGGCAGGCAAGGATCACAAAGAAAAATGGAGCAGGGAAGGCTCATCCATGGCATTTGGTACATGTTGATCAGAGCAGCAATGTATATGGCTGGGTAGATGAAGGTACTTTTGATTGATGATAGTACATTGGAAAGGAAAGAATGGATTTGGAAGGATTTGATGGGCATCCGGGGACAGGCAGGCTGGCAAAGGTTCTGTGTGACAGAATCAAAAGAGAAAATGCCCACCCTCTGGATTTGGATTTTGGGGAGATTATGGCAAATGGAAGCCTGCTTACAAACACCTATCCCGTGCCAATTCCAAAGGGAGAGTATTCGGTTTGCAGGCAGCTTACCCTTGGAGAGACGGGTGAGAAGCTGACAAAAACAAAGAAGGATGGGCAGCATCCACATCCGGGCGTGGGGCAGGGTGGCAGTGATCATGAGCATATTGTTCTTATTCCAGAAAAGATGAGACATATAAAGGCAGGGGATCGTGTCTTAGTAGCATGGGTGGAAAATGAGGCAGTGGTAGTAGATATCGTAACAAAATAGAAAGGCAGGCTATATGGCAGAGAATCCTCTTGTGGTGGTTCAGGTACCAGAGTTTATTGAAGATAGCTTAAAATATGATACAAAATACAGGCGCACAGTAAAGTGGGATGTGGAGAAGGGAGATTTTGTTTTGGATGGAGCAAACCGTATGGTGGAGTGTTCTGGTGAGGAAGGCTTTATGATCTGGTGTTTGAAGATTGTACAAACAGAACGATATGCCTGTCTTGCTTATCCAAAAGAAATCGGAGCAGAGTTAGAGGCTGCTTTAGGGGAGGATAAGGAAAAGATTGTGGAATCTATGGTAGAGCGTACGATAACAGATGCATTGAAAGTAAATCCACGGACAGAATCGGTAAGTCATTTTTCTTTTACTTGGGATGCCGATGAGATGCATTGTTCTTTTTTAGTAAAAGGAATGGATTGGGATAAGGCATTTCAAATCACATTATAAAAGAGAAAGTTTTGTAATTAGTCTGAGAGAAAAGAAAGCCTTTTCTATGAATTAAAATACATTAGAAAAGAGAGGAGGGTATATGCAGCCTAAATTTATAAACCCAGATTTTATTGACAACAACAGTGCAGAGGAGATCCATGCAAGGATGATGTTAGCCTTGCCTAGTGATATAGATAACATGCCCGGTGGATTCCCCTATGATTTTACAAAGCCAGCAGCGCTGGAAAAGGATGAATTTATTAATTATCATTTGGTTCGGGCATTGATGTTGGCTTTTCCACAGTATGCTTGGGATCAGTGGCTGGATCTGCATGGGCAGCAGGTCAATGTAATTAGGCATCCGTCACAGTATGCATCTGGCCACCTTACAATAACAGGAATACCAGAAACAGAAATAATCGCTGGCACCATCTTTTGCACACCCGCTACTGACAGCACACCTGCCATTGAATTTTCCGTGGACAAAGATAGTGTAATAGGGGAGGATGGAACTTGTGTTTTAGCTGTGACTGCGGTGGAAAGTGGTGTCCGATCCAACGTTGCGGCAAATACGGTTTGTATTATGGCAAGGCCGAATAAAACCATTACCTCTGTCGTCAATGAAGCTCCCATTACAGGGGGAACAGAGAGAGAAAACAATGATGATTATTATGACAGAATTGCGATCGAGTATCTCAATAGCAGGACCTTTCTTGGGAATGATAGTGATTATATTCGCTGGGCAAAAGCCGCTGGAGCTGGGGACTGTATTGTGATTCCAACTGCTGAGGGACCGGGCACGGTTAAGTTAGTGCTTGTAGATGCAAATGGGCAGCCAGCAAATGATAAATTGATAGAGGAGGTATATGAGTATATTGTATCTCCAAAGGATCGCACCAAAAGGCTGCTGCCCACAGCATGTGCCAAGTTGGACTGTGTGGCAGCGATTGCATTTCCGATTTCTTATACCTGCACAGGATTGCTTTTAAATGAGACAACGGATATCGAACAGGTGAAAGAAGATTTTCGACAGGCAGTTCGAAAGGTTTATGATGAGGCGAAGAAAGAAAGCCTGCTCCGATACAATGATATTCGCCCGTTGCTTTCTGCTATTGTTGGAGTAGAAGATTTTGACACGTTCCTTATCAATGGTGACATGGTAAATATCAGCTTTGCAAGGGAGGAATATCCTGAGACGGGGGAGCTGCAGTTTAGTGAGGGAAATGTATGAGTACTGGATTTGATTTGGAAGAATTTCCAACCAGCGAGAGTGCAAAGAGGCAGTTATCTTATGTGACAAAGGGATTTTATGACACTTCTTATATAGGAAAGTGGATCTATCAGGTGATGGGGCTAGAGTATGATGAAGCCAAAAAAATTGTGGAGGAGCTGCCATTGCAATTCTTTCCAGAAACCGCGACATGGGGATTAAAGTACCATGAGATAAAATGGCAGCTTCCCATACGGGAAAATCTATCATATGAGGAACGAAGAAGGTTAATTTATCAAAAGCGGGATGCCAAAGCACCAATGATGCCATGCCATATGGAGCAATACTTAACAAGGCAGCAGGACTTTTGTGTCCGTGTAAAAGACTGTCATGATAATGACGGAGAGGATATGGGGCATCCCAATATTTTTCATGTTATCTTTTCTGGCGAAGGTACAGTAAATGCGAAGCTTGCCCGTAAATTGTTAAATCAGATAAAACAGTCCCATACCACATATTTGATTTATGACAGAATGGAGGTCTTTCTTCAACAGATCATTGAGGCAGAAGCACGCTTTGCTGTCCGAACGGACTTCTTTCCCCGCTATAATCTGCCCTTCCTGATGTATGATGGCACAGTACGTTACAATGGCAGATATCAATACAATGGATGGAAAACAGAGACTTTGATAGACCTGTATCCAACAAAATTATCCATTCAGGTAGATACAAAACCGAAGATATATTTTCTGCCTCAAATCAAGTTTAAAGAAATCATGGTCAGTCAGCCAGTGACAGAGAAAGACATACGACTTGCCTGTAAACTATGGACAAAACCAGAAATAAAAGCAAAGGAGCACTTGAAAATACAATATCAGTCAGAGGCAGAAGTGCCGCAATATAACATTAATCTTACAGTAGGGTATCATTTGACAAGGTATAATGGGGAATATCGGTATAATGGTACAAGAAAGCATGAAAGCAGGATTTATCAGGAGCTGGTGTAAGGAGGAAAGAATAATAAATAGAATAATTAGAAATGAGGTGAGTAAACAGTGGCAAATGCAGTAATTACAGAAAAAGGAAGGGAGAAGCTTTGCAGGTCCCATGCAGGAGATCGTTCTTTGCCAAAGCTAAAATGGATCGCATATGGAAATGGCGGTACAGATGAAGCTGGAAACCCTCTTCCCATGACAGGAAAGGAAGAGGCTTTAAGAAACGAACTTTTAAGGCTGGAAATCGATGCGCATCAGTATCCCATCCCTACAACATGTGAATATCGGTCCGGTCTTGGAAAATCAGATTTGGTCAATATCTTTTTGTCTGAGCTTGGAATCTTTGATGAGGAGGGAGATCTGATAGTATACCGAACCTTCCTGAAAAAGGGCAAAGATGATGATATGTTATTTGATTTTTCCATACAAGAAATGTTTTAAGGAGGAGCAGTATGGCGAATTTACCAATTTCAAGTCCTCCTGTATTTACCAGTGAGATTTATCAAACGAAATCAGAGGATTTGATAACAGCAGAATTAGAGAACATGATAAAAGGAGCACTCCTTAATAATGATGTGTATCTAAGGGAGTGGTTAAAACAAGTAGTATCCAATCTGGATAATGGGAGCTATTCGATTCCATGGGAAAAGGTTACGGGGAAACCAGCAAATTATCCAACAGCATGGGGCAACATTACAGGAAAGCCATCCACCTATCCTACCACATGGAGCAATATTTCTGGAAAACCTTTTTCCTTTCCACCAGAGACACACTCTCATAGTTATCTGCCGCTCAGCGGAGGAATTATTACTGGCAACTTGACTGTGAATGGAAATATTACTGGTAATCTTGTCTATAACTCAGTATGGGGAGCGGACTATGCAGAAGGTTTTTCTTATGTTGGAAAGCGGCCAGAGGTGGGAGAGATTGTAGAGGCAGCAGGCAGGCGCTGTGTGGCCAAGGCAGGCAGAAATTCTTATAAAGCAGTTGGGATTGTATCCAACAGTTATTCTGTGCTGGCAGGATGCCATATGAAGGAAGTGAGAAAAAAGAAAAAGATAGCAGTCGGCTTAATGGGTCAGCTTCCTGTAAAAATTATTGGAAAAATCTATGCTGGTGACATGGTGATATGTGCTGGTGATGGGATTGGCATGGCCGCTTTAAAAGATGTTATTTCGGGCACTGTGGTTGGCATGGCGCTTGAGGATGTTGAGAAAGAAGAAGTAAAAATGGTACATTGTTTAATACGAATACGGTAAGGGAGGAATTGTTTTGGATTCAAATATTACATCGGGATATTTTATTTTGACAGAGAATTGTAATTTGCGCTGTACCTATTGTTTTGAAAAGAAGACAAGAGCCGTTTGCAAATATATGTCAAAGGAAACAGCATTTCGAGGAATTGATTTTTTATTTCAGGAGGCTATAAAAAATCAGACCAATCCAATAAATATCACATGGTTTGGAGGGGAACCTGCTCTATGTCCCAGCCTTATGTCTGAGATGATGGATTATGCAGAGCATCGGGCACAGGAGAAGAAAAAAGAGGTTACATATCATCTTATTACGAATGGCACTATCTATAATGAACAGATAGAAGAATTTTTGGAGAAATGGTATGCCACAAAAGGAAAAAATGTTACAATACAGCTTTCTATTGATGGGATTCCAGCCATTCAGGATAAGAAACGACCATGTGCAGACAGTACAAGGCAGTCTTCTATTTTGGTAAAGGAAGCAGTTGCAAAATATAAACAGTTCTTTGTGGATCATGAGATACCAGAGGATAATCTTCATATCCATGCCTGTGTGTCAAAGGATTCTCTGCCATTTTTATATGAATCCTATCAATATTTTACAAGGGAGCTTGGGATTCGTAACTCCAAATTTAGCTGGGTAATAGAAGATGTATGGGAAGATTCTGATTTGGAGATTTTTTCTCAGCAGTTGGGGCTTATCACCAGTAAATTATGTAGGATTACCACGAACAGAAAACGCTTTCCGTTTAAGCATTTTCATCAGTGTTCTGGCTGCAGTTCAGGCAGGAAATTGGTTTGCTTTGATACAGAGGGAACAATATATCCTTGTCATAGATTTTTCTTCTATGATAAGGCGAAACGAAAGGAGATGGAATTAGGAAGCTTATATCATGAAACATCTCTAAATGAGGAAAAGAGAAAAGCATTTATCGAGTTTCGAGATGAGAGTGTAACGAATCTGCCATGTCAGATCTGTATTGCTGTGAATCACGAGTATACAGGAAGGCTTGATAGGATGCCCAATGATTTTAGTGTTAAGTTTATGTCGATTATCAATCAATATTTTGCTCATTTTTCAGATGTCTGTGAAAAAAGGCTGACGGTGGAAGCAATCAAAAAGCTGGAAAGCAGAGTGACAAAGCTGGAAGAAGAGAATCAGGAGCTTAGAGAAAGGATAGAAGGAAAGGCAGACTTAGCTCATACATAAGGGAGGTAATTGGTATGGCGATAGCAAGGGGAAGTAAATTGTCTGCTGCCGATATGAATCAGGTAGTGCGTGGTGTGAATGATACCTATCATCGCTATGGTTTTTCTGGTGGAGCAAGCCAAGTAACAGCAGGTGCAAAAACATCAAAGTCACATTTTATCAGCCTGATCCAAGAAATCAATGCTTGTATAGGGGACAGTATAGACAGGCGTTATGTGTATTATAAGGGCGGAGCAGTATCAACGATAGTATCTGACTATATGCTTGCCAGTGATATCAATGCGCTCAGTGCTATTCAAAAACAGGTGTATGATGATTACTGTAATTGTGATAGTGCATGTAATTGTGATATTAACTGTTGTAATGCAGACGGCTGTGGTTCTCATGGCTGTGCTTGCAATTCGGATGGTTGTGACAACTCTTGTTGTGATTCAAACTGTTGTGATTCGGATACATGTGGGCAGGATGGTGGTTGTGGAATAAACTGGCAATGTGAAGATACTTGGGGATGTGGCAAAGATTGCTGTGATGAAGACAGTTATTCTACCTGCAACTGTGATTCGGATCAAAGCTGTTCCAATGGTGGAGGTGGATGTACAGACTGTTGTGATGCTCATATGTGCAATAACTGCCGCTGTGATATTGACTGTTGTAATGCAGACAGAAATCGATAGAGAAAAGAAGAAAGGGAAAAAAATATGAAAGTAATCGTGAATGGAGAAGAGGTAGTAAAAGGGGTTATAAGTATTAATGAAAAAAGAATGACAGGGTATGGGGGAGAGGACTATGGGATTAGTATTAATGCAGATGCAGCTCAGAACAAAATGGCATTGACAGAGATGGAAGATATATTTACTGAAGTGAAAAGTCTGATTGCTGTGAAAGAGAGTGGAGAAGAGATGGATTATAGTCAGTATTCTAAGTTATTCCGAGTGGAAAAAAGAGTGTCGGATGAAACGTCCTCTTTAAATGTTATTATGGGAATAAAATAGCGAAGTAGCTATGGCATCCAAAAGGGTGTCTTTTTTGTACACAGGTGCACAAAGAAAGAGAGAAAAAAAATATCCATTCAGATGAGTAGCTTAATTCGTGTCGAGTCATAAAAAGTATTTGAGATGTTTTTGAGAAAAGGGGGAGAAGTGTTGGATACACCGATTTTGAGGGCGGAGCATGAGGAATTTCGTCGTGCAATGGAAGTGGAAAATAAGAGGTTGGAGGATGAGAACAATCGTCAGAACCATAGGATCGAGGTTTTGGAGAAAAGCACAGAGCAGATACAGATATTGACAAGTTCTGTGGAGAAGCTGGCTGTGAGTGTAGAAAATATGGTGAAGGAAATGGAGCAGCAGAATGAGCGTCTGAAGACACTGGAGGACAGAGACGGAGAGATGTGGAGAAAGGTGACAGGGTATCTGATTACGGCTGTTCTTGGTGTTGTGGTAGGATTTATTTTTACACAGATAGGTATGTAGGAGGTAGCGGTGAAAAAGTGAAGAAAAGGAAGATTCGGACAATGGATGTTATCTTGTTTGTAATTGCCTGTTTCTTGCTTGTGTTTGTTGGATTTCTTCTGTGGCTATATGATAGGACAGGAGGAATCCCAGACACTCTTTGTACCTGTGTCTTTGCCATATGTGGAGGGGAATGTGGTGTGATGGGATGGATTAAAACGACAAAGGAAAGACAAAGGGAAAGAGCATATGAATTGGAGGACAGGCAAGTAGAAGAACAAGAAAGAGAGATAGGGAGGAAGAAAAACGATGACATTTGATGTATTTTTGATGATGCTGTTGATTGTTTCGACATTGACAGGATTGGCAACAGAAGCCATAAAAATGTGGTTAAAAGAGCATAAAATTAGATACTATGCTAATGCCCTTGCTGGGTATGTGGCAGTGATGTTGTCTATTACAGTGGGAACAGCATATATAATTCTGTCTGGTACAACGATAAATGCACAGATAACAGTGTATTTCATAGCACTTGTCTTTTTGTCTTGGCTGGCCGCAATGGTCGGTTATGACAAAGTGATTCAGACTATCACACAGCTTCGAGTGAAAAATAAAATGGAGGTATAGTATTTATGGGAAAACCAATTGGGAAAGAAGCATTAGAGATGATAAAGCGCTTCGAGGGGTGCCGTTTGCAGGCATACAAGTGCCCAGCAGGTGTATGGACCATAGGATACGGTCATACGGCAGGCGTAAAGCAGGGTCAGGTTATCACGCAGGCGCAGGCAGATGCATTTCTTATAGCAGACTGTCAGAAATTTGCGGATTATGTAGATAATCCAGCCTATGTACCAATTACATATAGTTTAAATGATAACCAGAGAGATGCCTTAATCAGTTTTACTTATAACTGTGGAGCAGGGAGCTTAAAGACGCTCTGCAAGGGACGTACAGCGGCGCAGATAGCGGACAAGATTCTTTTATACGATAAAGCAGCCGGAAAGGTGCTTGCGGGTTTAACGAAGCGGAGAAAGGCAGAAAGGGAGTTGTTCTTAAGACCTGCAGAAAATGTAGTTTCTAATGGGATGGTAAAGCAGCCAGAACAGGAAGGGGAAGAATATAAGATGGATACGATTAGAAAGGGAAGCAAGGGTAAGGTAGTTAAAGTGTGGCAGATCATTGTAGGAGTAAATCCAGATGGTATTTTCGGAAGTGGAACGGAAACAGCAACAAGGACTTTCCAGAAACAACAAGGTTTGTCTGTGGATGGGATAGTTGGGAGCAAGTCATGGAAGGCTGGGTTAGAATCTGTATAAATAATATGGAGGCAGAAAAATACAAGAGATTTTGTTTAGATGAAAAAGAAAGGACAATGTCGAGTGAATAAAAGGAAGCCTTGTTATAAGAGAGGTGCAGGAGCTGGTAATTTAGATCATTCAGCACCTCTCTGGTTAGCTTTTTGCCTTTAAAATCATAAAAAGCATCCTGCTTAGATTTCTGGTCTTTAGTAAGGCAGATAAAAGTCAAGGATAAGGACAATTATCTTGACCAACAACACAGTAACAGGAGCAGAGGGCAAAGAGAGTAGAGAGGCAAGGTGTTTTATAAGTAGTCTGCCATTAGAAATTAAAGATGTAGCGAAAACAGTGAGAGGACATTGGATGATAGAAAGCTACCACTGGCATATGGATGTGACATTTCGAGAAGATGGAAACTATACATTAGAAAAACAAGCGTCATATAATCTGAATATTATGAAAAACTGTCACTGAATATATTAAAATTGATAGAAATAGGAAAAAAGGCAATAAGTATAAAAAACACTATGTGATAGGTAAAACCAGAAAAGCACATAAAACTAATAATGAATTTATAAATTTTTAATTTTAAGCATAGCTTTGGTTAAAAATACATTTATGCGTTTGTCGTAAATACGGGGAGGATTTTTGTTGAATTAATTAAATATTTTTGATACAATAAAATGGTAAAATTTTCCATTTTTGATTAAAGCATCCGAAGAGTTAGGTTTGAGTTGACAAATAGTCCGTTTAGAATTTTGGTGTTGAGAATAAACTATAAACAAGATAATAAAAAGCATTTTGTTACGTGTCAGTGGATATATAAAGATATATTTTATGTGCATGAATAATTATGTAGATATTATTGTTTAAAAGAAAATATATCATTTTCCTTGGAAAATTGGTTATTTATTAAGGAAATAGTTGACAATATTATTCAAGAGGTGTAAGATAACATGTTGGATAGTGTCGAAAAATATGATAATGTAATTACATATAAGAGGAAATCTAAGAAAATGTTAAGAAATAAAAAAACAATTGATAAAGAAGAAAGTGTTGCTCAAAATACACTAACAAACATAACACCGAATGAAGAATTATTAGAGAAAATGAATAATATTGAAAGGCAAATTAGTGATATTAATATACGAAATGAAAAAGAGAAAAAAATAATTAAATGGGCGGCAGGTCTTATGGGAGCTATTATGTCATCTATTGTTCCCGTTATAATATATAACATAATAGTTCCTATTGCGGTGCATACAGAAAATATAGAGGAAATAAGATCTGATATATCAAAAATAGACGAAAAAATCGAACAAGTGAATGATATGATAGATAACAAAATCGAACAAATGGATAATAAGCTAGAAGAATTGACAAGATATGTTTATTTTCATATTAGTGATAAGAATAACCATGATATGTATGCTATTTCTATAAAATTTAATAATGATAATGTACCAAAAACGACATTAGCCAATAATGATTATATGTTATCAGCACCAAATTGGACGGATTCTGATGTGAAAATAGCTAGTTTATTACAAAATGATAATATAGAATATACAGCAAAAGGATTACAAAACAGACCATTTGTGACAATGTATTTTGAAAATGGAAATGAAGTATATTTTTTAGGAAAATATAATGAAAATAATCATTGGGATGGAGAATGTATTTTAAATGTATATAGAAATAATGAATTAATGACTGTCTTTGAAGGAACATATGATGATGGAGAATTAAAAAAGTTTAAAAGAATCGCATGTGATGATTCAAGAGAATGGACAGTTGCAAATAGAGTAGTTTTTGCTGAGTATACAGATGGGGAGACTTGGAATTATACAAAAACGAAATCTTTTTCACAGGGAATTAATTCAGAAAATTTTGATGAAAATCAGATTCTAAGGGTTGATCAAATTTTAAATAGTATAGATGAAAAAGTTGTAAGTTATTACAAAGGAAGAATATCCGATAATTTTTATAATGATGAAACTGGAAATGCTATTATAGTCAATTATAAAGAAAATGGTGATGTCAGATTTTTATATGTTGGTAAAATAAAAGATGGATATCCGCATGATGATACTGATAATGCATGGTCTATAAGTTGGGGAAAGGCAAACGATGGATATTATTACTATAAAGGTAAGTTTGTTGATGGAAATAATGTAGAAACACCCAAAAATTGGAGTCCAATGACACAAGAAGAAATAAAAGAAAAAATAGCATTAGAGAATTTTGATTTCTCGTTGCAGGGACTAATTAATAGTAAATGATAGTTATATTTGTACCACATTATATTATCATAGTTGAAACTAAATACTTTACATTAATATTTGGTAAAAAGAAGAACTCTCGATTGTACTGGCATACTTTCGGGGGTTCGTTTTTTGTGTTCCATAACATGATATTGTCTTTTTGTTTGATAATATTATGACATATGCAGATCTGATTTGCAATATTCTTTTATAAACTTTTTGGATTTCTTCTAGTTTCTTATCGTGGATTGCCAGAAGTTTGTGGATTATGTAGATAATCCATAATATGTACCAATTATATATAGTTTAAACGATAACCAGAGAGATGCCTTAATCAGTTTTGCTTATAACTGTGGAGCTAGAAATTTAAGGACGCTTTGTAAAGGGCGTCCAGCGGCGCAGATCGCCAAAGCTATTCTTCTTTACAACAAAGTAAGAGGAAAGGTTTTTGCGGGCTTAATGAAGCGAAGGAAGGCAGAGAGGGAGCTGTTTCTCAGACCAGTGGGAGGGGGCAGCTTCCAGCACAACAACGACACAGGGAGAGAAGTACAAGATGGATACGATTAGAAAGGGAAGCAAGGGGAAGACAGTTAAAGTGTGGCAGATCATTGTGGGAGTAAATCCAGATGGTATTTTCGGAAGTGGAACGGAGACAGCAACAAGGACTTTCCAGAAACAACAAGGTTTGTCTGTGGATGGAATTGTTGGGGAAAAGTCATGGAGAATTGGATTGGATTCTCTGTAGAAAAAATATATTGACAAATAGTACTTAATACGATATTACACTAAGTCAACTGCTCATAACCTTAAGATCGTAGGTAGTTGATCCCAACGCCTATAAAAAACGAAAAGATTTTATTCGTTATATTAATATTTGTATGTTATTACTATATGGTCATCCAATTCGGACATGTAGATCGCCTTCCATCACAATATTGAGTAAGGATTGGCTGTCTGACATCAGGACGAGAGAGATATTGATCAAAAATTTCATCCACAACAAGGGAGATACTGTCAAAGATATTTCTTCCATTGATCCATTTATGATCAAAGGCGGTGGAGGAGGTGATAGTAAAAGAGTAGCCTTTGTTTCGGTACCATTCTGTATATACTCTGTTGAGAGTGAAGGACATAATTGCCAGTACATTAGCTGTGATAGTTGAGGTTGGCCATGTGGCATAGATTTCACTGGAAGCGACATTTTTTACATAGTCCCGATAGGGTACATAGTAATTTTGTGCTGTGCTGTCGGTGGGGGAGCCATCATGCACAACTATAAATTCTGGTATGACAACACGACTGAGCACAATTTCTCCTGATTCACCGAGAGGTTTTATCTCAGCTTCCGCTATCTTGGGAGGATAGTTGCCGTAAAGTGTGTGTGCGGGGATAACCAGATTGGTGCCGTGACCGGTTGGAGTGATAGGAGTCAGATGAATTTCCTGTACAGAATTACTGTCAGGAAGAATCTCTGTGCCAGAGACATCAAATGGCTCGAAGCCATCCGCCGTGACATTGAGGGTATATTCAGAGTAGGGCTGTTCGATGCCCGGCTCCATGCTGTACTCAAGGGGAGGGGCACTTAAAGAAACAAGTTCTGTCTGCCCGGAGGAATTGGTGCGGACTTGTTCGATAATGCTGTCTGGATTTCCTGTGTAGGAGATTGTGACAAGAGCATTCTCGATAGGATGATTATTTGCAGAGGATAAGACACTGACCAAAAGACCGCCAGTCTGTCCAGAGGTGGTCTGCATCCCTCGTAAAGTTAGATTCATAAGATACCTCGATGGTAATTTTTCCTAAATAGTATATGCAAAAAATGCTTGATTAATCCAAGGAAGTGTGGTAAAATCTCTAAGATTTAACCAAGGCTAATACAGCATTGCAGAAATGGCGGATAGCATTTTCCACATAATCTGCAGTGCTGTATTGGAGTGTGCAAAAACAAATAAGAAAGGAACAGGAGGCAGATTGAAATGAAAGCTTTTCTGATCTTAGAGGACGGTACGGTCTTTCAGGGCGTCAGTATTGGTTCTACAAGGGAAATTATCAGTGAAATTGTCTTTAACACATCTATGACAGGTTATCTTGAGGTTCTTACCGATCCATCCTACGCCGGGCAGGCGGTCGTTATGACTTACCCTCTTATTGGAAATTACGGAATATGTTATGAAGATATGGAATCACTGCGTCCATGGCCAGATGGATATATCGTGAGGGAATTATCTAGGATGCCAAGCAATTTCAGAAGTGAAGCTTCTATCCAAGAATTTCTTACAAAGCATGATATTCCGGGAATATGTGGGATTGACACAAGAGCTCTCACAAAGCTGCTGCGCGAGAAAGGTACTATGAACGGCATGATCACCACCAAGGAATATCAAGCAGCCGAGGTGATGGAGCGTATCCATGCATACCGCTGTGAGAAGGTAGTGGAAAAGGTTTCATGCAAAGAGAAGCAGGTTCTTGATCATTCGGGCTTTCATGTTGCATTGCTGGATCTAGGTGCGAAGGATAATATTGCCCGTTCCTTACATAAGCGGGGATGTAAGGTCACGATCTATCCCGCTTACACGACGGCAGAGGAGATTCTGGCATCAGAGCCAGATGGTATTATGCTGTCCAATGGTCCCGGAGATCCCAAAGAATGTGTAACTATAATAGAAGAGATCAAGAAGCTGTATCAATCTTCTGTCCCAATTTTTGCAATCTGCCTAGGACATCAGTTGATGGCTTTGGCGGCAGGCGCGGATACTTATAAGATGAAATATGGGCACAGAGGCGGTAATCATCCAGTAAAAGATCTTGAAACTGGCAGAGTATATATTTCTTCCCAAAATCATGGTTATGTGGTGGATGTTGAGAACCTTGACGGCAATGTAGCTGAACAGAGTTTTGTAAATGTAAATGATGGCACAAATGAAGGGCTTCATTATCTGGGAAAGAATATATTTACAGTTCAGTTTCACCCAGAGGCGTGTCCGGGACCACAGGATTCTGGATTTTTGTTTGATCGGTTTATAAAGATGATGGAGGTGGCCCATGCCTAGAAATTCAGATATCAGAAAGGTATTAGTAATTGGATCTGGCCCGATTGTGATTGGACAGGCAGCAGAATTTGACTATGCTGGCACACAGGCGTGTCGTTCTTTAAAGGAGGAGGGCATAACAGTTGTGCTGGTAAATTCAAATCCAGCGACGATTATGACGGACAAGGATATTGCAGATATGGTTTATATCGAGCCATTGACAGTTCCTGTGTTAGAGAAGATTATAATAAAAGAAAAGCCAGATAGCATACTTCCCACTTTAGGGGGTCAGGCGGGGCTTAATCTTGCCATGGAGCTCGATGAGTGTGGATTTTTAAAGGAGCATCATGTAAAGCTTATCGGAACCACGCCAGAAACGATCAAGAAGGCGGAGGATCGTCTGGAATTTAAACTTACCATGGAGAAATTGCATGAGCCTATCGCTGCCTCTATGGTGGTGGAGAATGTGGAGGATGGTGTGGCGTTTGCAAAATCCATCGGCTATCCAATTGTATTAAGGCCAGCGTACACACTTGGCGGGAGCGGTGGCGGTATCGCGGCGGATGAGGAGGAGCTGATTGAGATTCTTGCCAACGGACTGCGCTTAAGCCGTGTAGGTCAGGTACTTGTGGAGCGCTGCATCGCAGGCTGGAAGGAGATTGAATATGAGGTAATGCGTGACAGTGCCGGCAACTGCATTACTGTCTGTAATATGGAAAATCTGGATCCAGTTGGAGTTCACACAGGCGACAGTATTGTGGTTGCCCCTTCGCAGACACTTGGAGATAAGGAATATCAGATGCTTCGCACATCTGCTCTAAATATTATCAATGAGCTTCAAATTACCGGAGGTTGTAATGTGCAGTTTGCCCTTCACCCAGAGAGCTTTGAGTACTGTGTGATCGAGGTAAATCCCCGCGTCAGCCGTTCTTCTGCTCTGGCCTCCAAGGCGACAGGATACCCTATCGCAAAAGTCGCGGCAAAGATTGCACTTGGCTATACGCTGGATGAGATCAAAAACGCAATTACAAAGAAGACATATGCAAGTTTTGAACCAGCGCTGGATTATTGTGTAGTCAAGATTCCAAGGCTTCCATTTGATAAATTTATCAGTGCAAAGAGAACACTTACCACACAGATGAAGGCGACCGGAGAGGTAATGAGTATATGCACAAGCTTTGAGGGCGGTCTTATGAAGGCGATACGATCGTTGGAACAACATGTGGACAGCCTAATGTCCTACAATTTCTCAAATCTGACAGATGAGGAGCTTATGGAAGCTCTGCACCGTGTGGATGATCGGCGAATTTTTGTGATTGCGGAGGCCCTGCGAAGAAAAGTTTCCTATGAGACCATTCATAATATAACAAAAATTGATAACTGGTTTATTGACAAGCTTGCTGTTTTAGTGATGATGGAGGAGACTCTGCGACAGCAGCCTTTGACGAGAGAGCTGTTGATTGAGGCAAAGCGGCTGGAATTTCCAGATAAGGTTATCGGGGAGCTTGTGGGAAGATCAGAAAAGGAAATCAAAGATTTACGGAGAGAGTGGAAGATAGAGGCAGCCTTTAAGATCGTAGATACCTGTGCGGCAGAATTTGCCGCGGAGACACCCTATTATTATTCCTGCTTTGGCAGCGAGACAGAGGCAGAGCCGCGCAGGGATAAAAAGAAGGTTTTGGTACTTGGATCTGGTCCTATCCGCATCGGGCAGGGAATTGAGTTTGACTATTGTTCTGTGCACTGCACATGGTCATTTAGGGAAGCTGGGTATGAGACAGTTATCATTAATAACAATCCTGAGACGGTGAGTACCGATTTTGACATTGCAGATAAACTGTATTTTGAGCCTTTGACGCCGGAGGATGTAGAGAATATTGTAGAGGTGGAAAAACCTGACGGGGCGGTGGTACAATTTGGTGGCCAGACGGCGATCAAGCTTACGGAAGCTTTGTTGAAGATGGGCGTTCCAATTCTCGGTACAGCCGCAGAAGATGTAGATGCCGCGGAGGATCGAGAGTTGTTTGATAGAATCTTGGAGCAGTGCCAGATAAAAAGACCAGCAGGACACACGGTATTTACCTGCGAGGAGGCAGTGAAGGCGGCAAATGACCTAGGGTATCCGGTTCTTGTGAGACCATCCTATGTACTTGGCGGACAGGGCATGAGAATTGCCATCAGCGATGAGGACATTCAGGAATTTATAGGAATTATCAATCAGATCGCACAGGAGCATCCAATTCTTGTCGACAAATATTTGGTGGGCAAGGAGATCGAGGTGGATGCTGTGTGCGATGGTGAGGATATCTTGATACCGGGTATTATGGAACATATCGAGAGAGCAGGTATTCATTCTGGAGATAGTATTTCTGTCTACCCGGCACAAAGCATCAGTACTAAGGCGGTGGAGACCATTGAGCTTTATACAAAGAGGCTTGCCCGTGCGCTTCATGTAAAAGGGCTGATCAATATTCAGTTTATTGTGTGTGGCGATGAGGTTTATGTAATTGAGGTGAATCCACGCTCCAGCCGCACCGTCCCTTATATCAGCAAGGTGACAGGAGTTCCTATTGTAAAGCTTGCCGCAAGGGTAATAACGGGAAGTACAATCAAGGAGCTTGGCTATACACCGGGACTGTTTAAGGCATCTGACTATATTGCCATCAAGATGCCGGTATTTTCCTTTGAGAAGCTTAGAGGAGCCGATATAAGCTTGGGACCGGAGATGAAATCTACAGGAGAGTGTCTAGGGCTTGCAAAAACCTTTAATGAAGCACTCTATAAAGCATTTTTGGGTGCAGGTGTGAATCTTCCCAAACATAAAAAGATGATATTAACGGTAAATGACGAGTCAAAGGAGGAGGCAGTAGATATTGGCAGGCGCTTTGAGGCACTGGGCTATACAATCTATGCAACGAGGGGAACCGCCTCCTATCTTCAGGAGAATGGCGTTCATGCACTAAAGATCAATAAGCTAGAGCAGGAGGCACCAAATCTGATGGATCTGATTTACAGCCATGAGATTGATCTGGTTATCGACATCCCTTCACAGGGATATGAGAGAAGCAAGGATGGTTTTTTGATACGTCGTTATGCCATAGAGACGGGAGTAAATTGTCTGACAGCGCTAGATACAGCCAATGCGTTGTTGACCAGTCTGGAACATGCAGAGCATCGGACATTGACACCGATCGATATTGCCACAATATAGGAGGGAGACAGGTGAAAAAGGAGAAGGTAGTAGTAGCTCTGGGAAGAAATGCAATCGGAAAGACACTCCCAGAGCAGAAGGCAGCCGTTGTCAATACGGCAAAATACATTGCCGATCTGGTGGAGGGGCGCTATCAGATTGTGGTGACGCACAGCAATGCCTCGCAGGTTGGCATGATACGAGCAGCAATGAGTGAATTAAGCCGATTGGAGCCAGAATACACAACTGCGCCGCTCGCAGTCTGCGGAGCGCTGAGTCAGGGGTATATTGGATATGATTTGCAGAACCAGATCCGCACTGAGCTGCTAAACCGTGGAATTTTTAAGACGGTGGCGACTATTATCACGCAGGTCAGTGTCGATCCGTTTGATAAGGCATTTGGACAACCTTCCAAGGTGATTGGCCGCTATATGACCAAGGAGGAGGCAGAGGCGGAGGAAGCAAAAGGAAACCCGGTGATCGAGGAGGACAAAGGCTATCGAAGGATTGTGGCTTCGCCAAAGCCGGTGGATATTTTTGAGATCGATGCCATTCGCGTGCTTGCCGATTCAGGTCAGATTGTGATTGCATGCGGCGGGGGCGGTGTCCCGGTGCTTGCACAGGGAACAAGGCTTCGCGGAGCAAGTGCCATTATAGAAAAAGATATGGCTGCAGCAAAGATGGGGCATCTTCTGGATTACGATACCTTGTTAATATTGACAGAGATTGATAAAGTATATCTGAACTTTGGAAAAGAAAATCAGACAGCTCTTGATGCTATGACAGTGAAGGAAGCAAAGCAATATATCGAGGAAGGGCATTTTGGATGTGATACTATGTTGCCAAAGATAGAGGCATCCATAGAGTTTGTATCTGCAGCGCCGGGCAGAAGAGCTGTGATAGCAGAGTTAAAGGATGCAGGGGCAGCACTTGAGGGCAAAGCAGGGACAGTGATCTATTAGAAATTTTGGTTGATCGAAGGAAAAAAGAATGTGGGTTTAGTACTAGGAATCAAATTATATTTATGCTATAATCTGTGTAACAAAAAGGATGGAGGTGTATTATGACAAAGCTATATGTGAATCCTAATATAAAAAAAGGGAAAATAAACAAAGAGATTTATGGACATTTTTCAGAGCATCTGGGAAGATGCATTTATGAAGGAATTTACGTGGGAGAGGATTCTGCAATTCCTAATAAGAATGGCATGAGGACGGATGTGGTGGAGGCATTGAAGAAGATGAAGATTCCGGTGCTTCGCTGGCCGGGAGGATGCTTCGCGGATGAATATCACTGGAAGGATGGAATTGGACCAAAGGAGAATAGAAAGAAGATGATCAACACACACTGGGGAGGTGTGGTGGAGGATAATAGCTTTGGCACGCATGAGTTTATGGAGCTTTGCAGCCAGCTTGGCTGTGAGCCATATATCAATGCAAATCTGGGCAGCGGCACGGTGCAGGAGATGTCTGAGTGGGTGGAATATATGACCTTTGACGGCTTGTCACCGATGGCAGCACTTCGCGAGAAAAATGGGAGGAAGGAACCTTGGAAGGTAAAATTCCTTGGTGTTGGCAATGAAAACTGGGGCTGCGGGGGAAATATGCGCCCAGAATATTATGCCGATGAATATCGAAGATACAGTACATATTGCAGAAATTATGGAAAGAATCGTCTTTATAAAATTGCCTGTGGCGCCAATGCGGCTGATTATCATTGGACCGAGCAGGTGATGAAGATCGCACATCCTTTTATGGATGGTTTGTCTTTGCACTATTATACTGTTCCTACTGGAAATTGGTCAGATAAGGGCAATGCCACTGGCTTTAATGAGAAGGATTGGTATCAGACCCTGAGCAAGACTTTGTTTATGGATGAGCTTGTGACGAAAAATGATCACATTATGAGCAAGTATGACCCAGAGAAGAGAATCGGTCTTTTGGTGGATGAGTGGGGGACTTGGTATAATGTGGAGGAGGGAACGAATCCGGGATTTTTATATCAGCAAAATACGATGCGCGATGCACTGGTGGCAGGTATTAATTTGAATATTTTCAATAAACATTGTGACAGAGTGCACATGGCAAATATTGCGCAGCTTGTAAATGTGCTTCAGTCAGTGATTTTGACAGAGGGCGAGAAGATGTTGTTGACGCCGACTTACTATGTATTCTGTATGTACAAGGAGCATCAAGGTGCTGAGCTTGTGGAGAGCACCATCACCACAGAACAGATTGGACTTGAGAAGGAGTATATGGTGCCGAATTTGAATGAGTCGGTTTCTGTCGATGCAGATGGCAAGGTACATATTACGATAACAAATCTGTCTTTGACAGACAGCTATGAAGTGGATACTGTGCTGACAGAAGCAAAGGCAAAGAGTGTGACGGGCACGATATTGACGGATGAGATGGGAGCTTATAATACATTTGAGAATCCTGAGCGCGTGCAAAGCAAAGGGTTCCATGATGCGAGAGTGACAGAGAGCGGGATTTTCTTTACAATACCAGCATGTTCAGTGGTATCTTTGGAGGTTGAGTTGGCATAAATGAAGGATGGAATAAATGGCAAGCTGAATGAGTATAATAATCCTTGGATTGTGCAGAGGGCGGACCCTTATGTGTACCGTCATACAGATGGAAGTTATTATTTTACAGCTACGGTGCCAGAATATGACAGAATTATCCTTAGACATGCAAATTCTCTTGCAGGCTTGGCTTTGGCGGAGGAAAAAGTTATCTGGAATAAACATACATCTGGTGTAATGGGAGCACATATCTGGGCGCCGGAGCTTCATTATTATGATGGAGAATGGTATATATATTTTGCAGCCGGAGATGCCGAGAATGTATGGGAGATACGCCCCTATGTTCTTAAATGTGAGGGGCAGAATCCGATGACAGATCACTATGTCGAGCTGGGACCTTTGCAAAGTGCAGATGAGGATGAATTTTCCTTTCAAAGCTTTTCATTGGATGCGACTATTTTTGCGTCCATGGGGAGATACTATTTTGTATGGGCAGAGAAGGCAGGAGTGGGAAGAGGGATCTCTAATCTCTATATTGCACAGATGGAAAGTCCGATAAAGCTAAAGACCGTACAGGTGCTTCTGACTACGCCAGATTATGATTGGGAGAGGGTTGGTTTTTGGGTAAATGAAGGTCCTGCGGTATTAAAGCATGATGGAAAGATATTTCTCACCTATTCTGCCAGCGCCACAGGGGCATGTTATGCCATGGGAATGTTGAGTGCGGACGAGGGAGCGGATCTGCTTGATCCGGCATCTTGGAGAAAGGAACGTTTTCCTGTGCTTGCCACAGATGCCTGCAAGGGAATCTATGGACCGGGTCATAATTCATTTACAAAGTCTGAGGATGGGGAGGATATATGTATCTACCATGCCAGAACCTATGAGGAGATTGAAGGAGATCCATTGTGCGATCCAAACCGCCATGTTATGCGGATGAAACTAGAGTGGAAGGATGGAAAGCCGATATTTCATTTTGGTAATAACATACAGTAACAAAACAAGGAAAAATGCATATATTGTATAACAGGAAACGGGGAAAAGATTACATATGAAAAATATGCAATCAGACTTTCTTTTACAAAGAAGTATCAAGAGCGAAGGCTCTCCGTTTCCCGATGTTTAGTCGATTGCTTCATATAAAAGCTTTGGAAAGAAGGGTATTCTCTTTAGGGGAATATCCTTTTTTCTGTGCACAGAGGTGTATAGGGAGATGAGCAGGGGAGAACGTTATTCTCTTACGTGATGTTGGGACAGATAATGTATGACCGAGAGATTTTGTTGGATAATATCGGGCAAAAGATATCGTTTATAAAATATAATTGTCTTTCAAGGGGAAAACTGGTATAGTTATAGGTAGCTTGTTGTTAATTAAAGGAGAGAAATAGCATGATTTATCATATAGCTGTTTGTGATGATAGTGAGGCGGATACTATTTGTATTTCAACATTAGTTAAGAAATGGGCAGATGAGAATCATGTGGCCGTGAAGGTAGAAAGGTTTTTTAGTGCAGAAGCTTTTTTATTTCAATATGTAGAGGACAAAACTTTTGATATTCTTCTTTTGGACGTGGAGATGGGACAGATGAATGGCGTGGAGCTTGCCAAGAAAATACGTGCAAAAAACAGTACCGTGCAGATTATATTTGTCACGGGATATAATGATTATATTGCGGATGGATATGATGTTTCTGCTCTGCATTATCTGGTAAAGCCGGTGAAAGAGGAAAAGCTGTTTTCTGTGCTCTGTCGCGCGAAGGATAAGTTGATATGGCAGGAGAGAAAGCTTCTCCTTTCTGTGGCAGGGGAGATTGTGAGGATTCCACTTTATGAGATTCGGTATATCAAAGTGAGTGGAAATTATGTAACTATCTATGCCAAGGAGGAATATACATTAAAATCTACTCTTGCTGCGATAGAAAAGCAGCTTGATAATTCTTTTTTTCATGCTGGACGATCATACAGTGTCAATCTCGGATATATTCGAAAGGTCTGCAGGACACAGGTGGAACTTTCAGGGGGAGAGATGATTCCGCTGTCGCGGGGCATGTATGAATCGTTAAATCGGGCAATTATTAATTATGAGAAATGAGGATAGGTATGTCTATTTTGTCAGTGTTGCTGGATAAACGGATCGCAGATTACCAAAGAGATCTGCTTGAGACACATTATGCTGAGGTGGAAAATATGTATCGGCAGATGCGCGGATGGCGCCATGATTATAGAAATCATATTCAGACGATGAAAAGTTATGCTTCCATGGAGGATCTGGATTCTATTAAGCGATATTTGGATGAGCTGGATACCGATCTCTCATCGGTGGATACCGTGATCAAGACAGGAAATCGCATGACAGATGCTATTTTAAATAGTAAGATTTCACTTGCTAGATCGAAGGAGATATTTGTGACAGTCGATGCCAATATCCCGGTGGAGCTTTGTATTTCGGAGATTGATCTGTGTGTAATAATAGGGAATTTATTTGATAATGCCATAGAAGCCAGCATGAAGCTTCCAAAGAAAGAGCGCATGATCAGGGTTTATATGGATATGAAAGGAACACAGCTTTATATCTCTTTTACAAATCTGACAGCCATGCCAAAACAGAAAAAGATTGGGGGCGTCTATCTCTCCTCAAAGGGAGAAGGGCACGGCTTTGGGCTTGCGCGCATGGATAATGTTGTTAAGAAGCTGGGAGGATATTTAAACCGCAACAGCGAGGATGGGGCGTATACCACAGAGATATTATTGCCACAAAATGATATGTAAGAATCAGCAATGAAGAAAAGGAGCTGTTGCATGAAGAAAATACATACAGGATATTATACCTTCTTGTAAAAGATATACTTTATTTGTGGCAAAAATTTGTTGTATCATTTTCAGTAATGATACGCCCGGCGAACTGCCTGTGGTCCTCCGTCACCCCGCTCCCGCTTAGTGAAAAACGCAGCGGACGCTAAGCTCGAAACTACCTCGCTAAGCGCCGACGTTTTTCAATAGGTTCCTTGAGAACCACAGGCAGTTCACCGGGCTGTTTTTATCAGTTGGGCAAAACACGCAGTGTCTTTATTTGTACAGGATAGATAGCTTTTGTTGCCTTCTTTAAGAGACTTTAATACTCTATGAATACAAACAATATTATAGAAATATAGATCTGCAAGCATACGAAGAGTAACTTCTTTTAAAGATTCACTTCTCATATCTTCCATAATTTTACACATCTCATTCATTCCTTTCGGGTTCTCTTTTAGATATCGTGTTCGGTTTGCCATCAATTCAAAATTCATATCATCTGCTTTGATGCAATTAAAATCATGCATGAGTTTTCCTATGGTAGAATCACCACGATATTCACTATTCACATAAAGGATATGCTCCCCATCTTCAAAAGACTTACCCGTTGCAAGGTTGATTCTTTCAATCGGGTGAACAGCTTCACCCTGACCATAAAAATCTTTTTCAATGATAAAGATTGTATATGTGTCTGGAAATTCTTTAAATTCCTGACCAGAATGGGGATTTTCTATATCCATTACGCTTGAATGATACCTTGCCCTGTGTGGGTCTGCCTACTTACATGAAATATGCTCTAAATGTGTTTTTCACTAACCATGAGAAAATCTTGTGATTAAGACGTCATTTAGAGCATATATCACCTAAAACTAGCTTGCGCTTTTATAAATACTGTTCGACATCTTGAAAGATGGTTGGATGTATTCATCATCTTCATATTACAATTCGTCACCAGATTGTGTTGTTTTTTTGCTTTTGTGATATGATATTAATGCTAAAATTCTATTGCAAAGACTACATAAAAGGAGGTATGAACAGAAGTGCGGCGAAAGATAGAGAAGTCAAAATATAATATCTGGCAAAATGTGCGGTATATGCTTCGCATGGCATGCAGAAGCAGAAAGTCAGGAGTGATTGTATTATGTGTGCTTACTAGTATTCTGCAAGTTTTTTCTAGTCTTACTGGGATGCTGGTGACGCCGGTGATTCTGCGCTGTGTGGAGGAGAGGGCATTATTTTCTGAGCTGATGTGGACAATTGCGGCATTTGCTGTGGTAATGATGGCGTTAAGTGGAGTGATTACTTATGTTGATAAGAATAGCCAGTTAGACAAAGTTACGGTGCGCCGAGATATTCTTTTGGATTTAATAAAAAAAGATTGTACTACTTCTTACCCGAACTTAGAATCTCAGGCTGTTGGGAAGATGCGAAGGCGAGCTTACAACTCTGTGTCAGGGAATAGTGGCGCGACGGAAGCCGTCTGGATCACACTTTCTGACATTATAAAAAGTGCAGGAGGATTTATTCTCTATCTTCTTATGCTGACAGCAGTTGATCCAGTCATTATTATTGTCACGGCATCGACGGCGGCAGCGGGGTATGGTCTGAATTGTTACACAAAAAACTGGAAATATCGCCATAAGGAGGAGGTTTCCAGCTATGGGAATAAGAGGTGGCATATTACCAGAAGAGCAAAAGATATTAGGCTTGCAAAGGATCTGCGTATTTTCGGCATGGAAAGCTGGCTTTATGATATGTATGAGAGCGTGATGACGCTGTACCGGGGGCATCTGCGAAAAAGAGAAAGAGTGTGTCTGGCGGTAGATGTTTTAAATGCGCTGCTTGTTTTTTGTAGAAATGGAATTGCCTATTTTTATTTGATTTCCATGACACTTAGGCAAGGCTTGCCCGTGTCAGAATTTCTTTTGTATTTTGCTGCGGTGGGAGGCTTTACCACATGGATTGGCGGAATTTTGGACGGGTTTGGAAAATTGTATGAACATAGTCTTGATTTATCTATGCTGAGGGAATATCTGGAGCTTCCTGAGATGTTTTTATTTGATGAGGGAGAGAGCATTGATGAGTTTATGGCAAATTGTTCTAAGGAAGGAGGCGGGGCAGAGGGCTGTCTGGAACTTAAAAATGTATCTTTCCGATACCCGGGGGCGAAGGAGGATGTGCTGCATCATATTAATCTGGTGATTAAGCCGGGAGAGAAACTTGCTATTGTGGGATTGAACGGTGCGGGAAAGACCACATTAGTAAAGCTGTTGTGCGGCTTTTATGATCCGACGGAGGGAGAAGTACTATTTTGCGGAAAGAATGTGAGAAGCCTGAATAGAAAAGAGTATTATTCTTTATTTTCTGCCGTATTTCAGAATTTTTCTGTTTTGGAGGTGACATTGGCAGAAAATGTGGCGCAGACCGATGTGGATATTGAAATGGAGCGCGTGAGAGAGTGCATTGAGAAGGCTGGACTTACAGAGCGGATTGAGAGATTGCCGGCGGGATATGAGACGCATATTGGCAGAAAGGTGTATGAAGATGGCATAGAATTGTCTGGCGGCGAGATGCAGAGGCTGATGTTGGCACGCGCTCTCTATAAAGATGCACCCATTATTGTGTTAGATGAGCCGACGGCCGCTCTCGATCCACTTGCAGAACATGATATCTATCAGAAATATAGTGATATGACAGGAAAACGCACCAGCATCTATATCAGTCACCGACTTGCATCCACCCGCTTCTGTGACAGAATTATTTATCTTAAGAAGGGTCAAATAGCAGAATCTGGCACACATGAGGAGTTATTGAGGGCAAATGGGGAATATGCTTGTCTTTTTGAGGTACAGAGCAAATATTATGGGGAGGAAAAATGGGAGAGAAAATATTCTTAAAAGAGGCCATACAGCTTAGTTTACGAGGGTTTCAATTGTTTTTTCACACAGCTCCAAAGCTTTTTCTTGCACGTGCTGCTTATGCTATTACGATGGGGACAGTACCATATGTGAATATCTATCTGTCAGCGCAGTTGGTTGGTGAACTGGCAGGAGATAGGGAGATCGATCGGCTTGTAGCTCTGGTGATCACGTTGTTACTATCTAATTTGTGTTTGCTTATTTTTTCTGAGAGCGTAAAGCATTGGATGATGTACGAAAATTCAGCAAATGAGAGTACAAGAGAGCTGATACTGTTTCGAAAGCTATTGTCAATGGATTTTGTGGATATGGATAGTTCACAGACACACGATCGTCTGGATCAGATCGATCAAAATGCCAACTGGGCCGGCTGGGGGTTGGGAGTTTTGCCAAAAATTTTTGAGAACAGTCTGCGCGCAATAATTAGTATTATATGTGCAGTATCATTGACAGTGGGAATGTTTTTTCAAAAGGTTCCAGAGAGTGCAGGTAGATTGAAGGTATTAAATCATCCAGTGTGTATCGTTGCTATGCTGTTATTTATGATCGGTGTGATTGCCGCTGCATCTATTATGGAGGGGAAAGCCGAACAGTATTATGCAAAATGTGCTGTGGAAGCGAGATTTGGAAATCGGAGCTGGGGATTTTTTGGGTTTGAGGTTATTGAACTGGAGCGTGCGGTAGATATGCGGATCTATAATCAGCAGAATTTATCAGCAAATTATCTTCTCAAGAATGACAGCTTTCAGTCAAATTCCATGATGGGAAGACTGGTCAAGGGGAAAATGGGAATTTTGTATGCATTTTCGTCAGTTATTTCTAGTTCCTTTCAGGGTATAATATATCTGTTTGTCTGTATGAAGGCTTGGGCGGGAGCCTTTGGAGTGGGATTGGTTACACAATATATCGGGGCTGTTTCCGCTTTTTATTCAGGTGTGGTAGTTTTGTTTCAGGCAGTTGCTAGGCTGAAGAGTAATGCAATATTTTTAAAGATAATTTTTGAATTTCTGGATGTACCTAATCAGATGTATCAGGGCAGTCTTACGGTGGAGAAGCGCTCAGACCACAAATATGAGATAGAGTTTAGAAATGTTTCCTTTCATTATCCCTCCTCCAAGGAATGGGCACTTAAGAATATTAATTTTCGCTTCCGCGTTGGGGAGCGGCTTGCGATTGTGGGAGAGAATGGCTCTGGAAAAACTACTTTTATCAAACTTTTGTGTCGGCTTTATGATCCGACAGAGGGAGAGATATTATTAAATGGTATTGATATTCGCAAATATGATTATCGGGAATATATGTCTGTATTTGCTGTGGTTTTTCAGGATTTTCAGCTATTGTCTGGCAGTTTGATGGATAATGTAGCAGCAGGACGTTCTGGTGACAGTGAGAAGGTAAGAAAATGTCTTATGGAGGCGGGCTTTGGAGACAGGCTTTCCTCTCTGCCAAAGGGACTTGAAACATGTTTGCATAAAGACTTTGACAAGGATGCCGTGATATTCTCTGGTGGTGAAAAGCAGAAGATAGCGCTGGCCAGAGCACTTTATAAGGATGCACCATTTATTGTGCTGGATGAGCCGACGGCTGCCCTCGATCCGGTGGCAGAGCAGGAGGTCTATGAGAAATTCAATGAGATCGCGGGGGATAAGACCACGATCTATATTAGTCATCGATTGTCTTCCTGTAGATTTTGTGATAAGATTGCTGTTTTTGATAAAGGAAGTATTGTACAATATGGAAATCATGAAAGTTTACTACAAGAAAAGGAAAGGAAATATTATACGCTCTGGCACGCACAGGCACAGTATTACACGGAGGAGAAAAGGAGAAAGGAAGAGCTGGATCAGCTTAGAAGGAATTTGGGGGAAAAGGTGATATTTGATGAATAAAATGAAACCAAAGTATACAATATGGCAGAATGTGCAGTATATGCTTGGCATGGTATGGACATGTAAAGCCTACAGTGTGGTAGTGTTTTGTGTTCTGGCAAGCATTCTTAAAATTCTTTCCAGTCTTACAGGGATCTTGATCACGCCTGTGATCTTGCGATGTGTGGAGGTTCAGGTGCCTTTTGTCAGGCTTTTTATAACAATTCTTGTGTTTGCAGGTATGCTGATGATTTGGAGTGGACTTTCTGCTTATGTAGAATGTGTGAATTCTCTGGCGGACAGAGCTGATATACGAAGAACGCTTATGCAGACGGTTATGAAGAAAAATTGTACTACTTCATATCCCAATCTGGAAGACCAGAATGTTCTTTGGTACAGGAGACAGGCTGAGAAAGCTGTGAGAGGAAGTGGAGAGGCAACCGAGGGTGTGTGGAATACTTTGTCGGATATTATAAAAAATATAGGAGGTTTTTTTATTTATCTTTTTATGTTGACGGCGGTAAATCCAGTCGTTATTGTGATAACAATGGTTACAGCAGTTCTTGGCTATCTTGTAAACCGCTATGCGAAAAGATGGCGGTATCAGCATAAAGATGAGGTTGCCGACTATGAGCTTAAGACGTGGTATATTTTGAGAAAATCACAGGATATGACACTTGCAAAGGATCTGCGGTTATTTGGTATGGAGAATTGGCTGAAAGATATATATGCAAGTGTGATGATATTGTACAGGGGGTATTTTTTTCGAAGAGAAAGGATATATCTGCTGACAGATATTGTGAATGTTGTGCTTACATTTTTGAGAAATGGAATTGCTTATGGGTATCTGATCTATATGGTTTTTAACCAGAATCTGCCCATATCGGAGTTTCTTCTTTATTTTGCCACAGTGGGAGGATTCACCGCTTGGATTGGTGGAATTTTTGATTCCTTCGGCATATTGCATGAGCAGAGTCTTGATCTTTCAATGATGCGGGAATATCTGGAGATGCAGGAGGTATTTTGGGAAGAGAGTGAGAGAGATAAAAGGGAGGATATTCCTGCTTGTAAAGAATCTTGCAGCTTGGAGCTTAGAGGTGTATCATTCCGCTATCCGGGCGCTAAGGAGGATACCATCCATAATCTGGATCTGGTGATATCTCCGGGGGAGAAGCTTGCCATTGTGGGGATGAATGGAGCTGGAAAGACAACACTTGTGAAGCTGCTATGTGGTTTTTACAATCCGACGGAGGGAGAGGTGCTTTATAATGGCATAGATATACGAAAGTTCGATCGGAGAGAATATTATTCTCTATTTTCTGCTGTATTTCAGAAATTTTCAGTTTTAGAGACTACGCTTGCAGAGAATGTGGCACAGACATATGATTCGATTGATATGGAGCGAGTAGAAAGATGTATTGAAAAGGCAGGACTGAAAAGAAAGGTGGAGGGTCTGCCAAATGGTTATCAGACGTATATTGGAAAAAGGGTATTTTTGGATGGTGTGGAGTTGTCAGGAGGAGAGATACAAAAGCTGATGCTCGCACGAGCTTTATACAAAGACTCTCCCATACTTATATTAGATGAGCCGACTGCCGCACTTGATCCAATAGCAGAGAATGATATGTATCAGAGATACGATCAGATGACAAGAAGCCATACCAGTGTATATATCAGCCACAGACTTGCCTCCACACGGTTTTGTGATCGCATTATCTATTTGAAAAATGGAAGAATTGCAGAGTCTGGCACTCATGAAGAATTGTTGCGGGCAGGGGGAGGATATGCACGTCTGTATGAGATGCAGAGCAAATATTATAGGGAGGGAACAGTGGATGGTGAAAAAGGATAAAATATCCTATAGAGAAGTTCTTCTACTTCATAAGAGAGGCCTAATGATATTTTGGAGAATATGTCCGGGCATATTTCTGTCCCGTGCCTGTTACGCCTTGATGACAGGTATAACACCATATATCACTATCTATTTGTCAGCTCGTCTGGTAGGAGAACTGGCAGGAGAAAGGGATATAAGACAGATTGTTATATGGGTTGCGGCTATACTGGCAGCAGGACTTTTGCTGGGGATAGGTTCTGGTTGCATCAAACGGTGGAAGCTTTATGAAAATGCGTCAATCTGGCAGGATAAGGATAGAGTTTTGATTGATAAGTTGTTAAACATGGATTTTTCAGTGATGGATGATCCGGAAACTCATCATCTGCTGGCACAGATTCAGCAAAATTCAATATGGGGAGGTGTTGGCATTTATAAAATACCAGAGCTTTTTGAGAAGAGTATTAGCTCCATGATCAGTATTTTATGTGCAATATCTCTTACTATAGGATTGTTTGCTGAGAAGGTGCCAAAAACAGCAGGCATGCTTTGTATATTAAATCATCCTTTGTGGATAGGTGTACTGTCTGTTCTCCTGCTTGGGACTGCCATGCTTGTTATTATTATCTATAAGAGAATTAACACATATTTTGAAGAATGTACCAAAGAGGCAGAACTGGGCAATCGGGTGTGGGGATTTTTTATGTTCGAGATGACGGATATGGAGCGGGCGATGGATATGCGCATCTACAACCAACAGGATATCGGTATACATTATTTCCAAAAACATAATAATTATGTTATGGCATTAAAGCATCTTGCAAAAGGGAAGATGGGACTGATGAAGGGATTGGCTGCCGCTGTGGCGGTCTCTTTTCAGGGAGTGATAGATTTATTTGTCTGTATGAAGGCATGGGCAGGCGCTTTTGATATAGGCATGGCAACGCAATATATCGGAGCAGTTACAGCATTGTATAGTGGTGTCGAAACATTGGTACAAACGTATGGGATTCTTCAAAACAATGCACCATTTTTAAGGACATTATTTGAATTTTTAGATATTCCAAATTTAATGTATCAGGGAAGTCTTACCGTGGAAAAACGGCAAGATCAGCGATATGAAATAGAGTTTAAGGATGTTTCTTTTAAATACCCTTCTTCCAAACAGTGGGCGTTAAGACATATTAGTATGCGTTTTCATATAGGGGAACGGCTTGCGATTGTGGGGGAGAATGGTTCTGGAAAAACTACCTTTATCAAGCTTTTATGTAGACTTTATGATCCGACAGAGGGAGTGATTTTGCTAAATGGCATTGATATACGTAAATACAATTATCGGGAATATATGTCGGTGTTTGCTGTTGTCTTTCAAGATTTTCAGTTATTATCATGTAGTTTGGGAGAAAATATGGCAGCAGGAAAGAGCTATGAAAAAGAAAAGGTAGAACAATGTCTTATAAAGGCAGATTTTGGCGATCGCCTTCGGAAGCTGCCTAAGGGACTTGAGACTTGTCTTTATAAACATTTTGACAAAGAAGGCATAGAATTATCCGGCGGCGAGGCGCAAAAAATAGCTCTTGCCAGAGCATTGTATAAAGATGCGCCGTTTGCTATCTTGGATGAACCGACCGCAGCTCTTGATCCAGAGGCAGAGCAGAAAGTCTATGAGAAATTTAATGAAATTGCCGGAGATAAGACAGCGATTTACATTAGCCATCGCCTGTCTTCCTGCAGGCTTTGTGATGTGGTTGCTGTGTTTGACAGAGGAAGGATTATACAATATGGCAGTCATGAACAGTTGCTGGAAGAGACAGAAGGAAAGTACTATCAGCTCTGGTATGCACAGGCACAGTATTATATAGAAGAGCAAGAAAGACAGAAAATGTGGAACAATCTGATAGCGGACGAAACGTAGTATATTTATTCATAATAATGGATAAAAAATCACTCCGAAAAGGTATACTTTTTCGGAGTGATTTTTCTATGTGCTATTTTACCATATTTCATAGCTTTTGCAAGCACTTTTTTTAAGAAATATTATACAAAGTGCACAAATGTTTCTGTATTCTCAAAAAGTATACCTTTTGAGAATGAAAATATGTATGTATATATGTTACAGAGATATAATTGGATATTTTATGCGGAGTTTTTACAGGTACAGTACCACCGGGAAGACAGGATTTATCCAGATGATTCGTGCTCTTCCAAAGAAGCCAGAGGGCAGTTGTACTGGGAGTTATTAATTACAGAGAATAAATATTTATGAGGAAATTGTATGGATTCTGATATGAAGGTCTATAAACTTACTGCGAATCAGAAAAGATATCTATCTTGGAAGCGGATGTTGGATGTAGCAGTTTGTCTTCCTGCTTGTATTATGCTTTTTCCTGTGATGGCTGGCGCGGCGGCTTTGATTAAGCTGGATTCTCCCGGCCCTATTCTTTTTAAGCAGAAGAGGGTGGGGAAGGATAAAGAGCTTTTTGAAATATGGAAATTCCGCACTATGAGGACAGATACGCCAAAAGATATGCCGACACATCTGTTGAATAATCCTGAAGTATATATCACGAGAACAGGGCGGTGGATGAGGAAATTGTCGGTGGATGAGCTGCCACAGCTTTACCAGTGCCTGCTGACTGGCAGGCTTTCTCTGTGTGGTCCTAGACCGGCTCTCTGGAATCAGGAGGATCTGATAGCAGAGCGTGATAAATATGGTGCTAACAGTATTAAGCCGGGTATTACTGGCTGGGCGCAGATCAATGGAAGAGATGAGCTGCCTATCGCTGAGAAGGCAAGATTAGATGGAGAATATGTGAAAAAATTAGGGCTTTGGATGGATATAAAGTGTATTTTTGGAACCATCGGCTCTGTGCTCAGCCATAGCGGGGTGGTGGAAGGCAGCGCCGGAGGAGGGTGCAACAGGAAGGAGTATCCAGATAGAAAAGGAGACTATACACAAGAGAGGTATGTAGAAAAGGAAGTAAAAAAAGAGAGAAATACAGTGAAAGTATTGATCACTGGCGCAGGTTCTTATCTTGGGACAGCAGTGGAAAGCTGGTTAAATCAGGAAAATAAGAAAAGTGGAAAAGAACGATATCAGATCGATACCTTAGACATGAAAGATACCATGTGGAAAAAGCATGATTTTACAAAATATGATGTGGTCTATCATGTGGCGGGGATCGCCCATTCAGATACTAAGGATGCATCCGAGGAACAGAAGAGAATGTATTATAAAATCAATACAAAGCTTGCTGTTGATGTGGCGGAGAAAGCAAAGATAGCTGGGGTTAGGCAGTTTATCTTTATGTCCTCTATGATTATTTATGGTGGATGTAAGGAAAAGAAAATTGGCATTGATACTGTGCCAAAGCCATTGAATTTTTATGGGGATAGTAAATGGAAGGCAGATCAGAGAGTAAGAGCACTTTCTGATGATAGGTTTCGTGTGGCTGTTCTTAGACCTCCTAT
The DNA here is from genome assembly GCA_910588535.1 of uncultured Lachnospiraceae bacterium. Taxonomy (GTDB): domain Bacteria; phylum Bacillota; class Clostridia; order Lachnospirales; family Lachnospiraceae; genus RGIG8607. Next base: position 95,156 of record CAJUOO010000003.1, read on the forward strand.
GATATATGGCAGGGGGAGCAAGGGGAATTATCCTGAATTGGCAAAGCTTGCGGGGACACTTCCGGTATTTCCCGCGGTGAGAAATATGAGATCGATGCTCTATATTGACAATTTTTGTCAATTTGTCAAGCTGATAATTGATAATGAGGAATCAGGTATATTTTTTCCTCAAAATAAAGAGTATGCCATAACATCTGATATGGTTCGGATCATTGCAAAAACAAAAGGTCATAGGATAAGAATGATCCCTTTTATGAGTATTCCAGTAAAGCTGCTTGGAAAAATACCGGGAAGGCTTGGAGAGCTCGCTAAGAAGGCATTTGGAGATTTTGTTTATGATAAAAATTTAAGTGAGTATAAAGAAGAGTATCGACTTTATAGTCTTGAGGAGTCCATATTACAGACAGAAGGATGTTGTGCAAAAAGGGAAGATAGAAAGAAACATATCCTTGTTGTAAGCCAATATTTTTATCCCGAACAATTTCGGATTAATGATATTTGTACCGAGTGGGTAAAAAGAGGGTATCAGGTAACAGTGATAACTGGAATACCAAATTATCCACAAGGAAAATTTTATAAAGGATATGGGTTTTTACATAAAAGAAGAGAAACGTGGAATGGAATCTCTATTGTCCGTATTCCAATTATTCCAAGAGGGCAAAATGTGATTGGATTGATTACAAATTATCTTTCTTTTGTTTTATCAGGATTTGTGTGGAAATCGCTGAGCAGAAAAAAAGCGGATAAAGTATTTATATTTGAGGTTTCTCCTATGACACAGGCTCTGGTGGGAGTGTGGTATGCAAAGAAGCATAAGATTCCTTGCAGTTTGTATGTGCAGGATCTGTGGCCGGAAAATGTGGAGACTGTGATGAAGATACATCACCCAATGGTGATAAAGCCCATTCGAAAGATGGTGGATGATATATACCGAAATTGTACAACGATATTAGCTACATCGCCAAGTCTTCAGAAGGAGATACAAAAGAGATGCAAGGAGAAAAAGAAAGTTTTATATCTTCCACAATATGCGGAGGATTTGTATCAGCCAGTAAGCAGGGAGATAGTTAGGAGAGAGAACTTAGTTCCAGAGCTATCAGAGGATGGAAGATTTAAGATAATATTTACTGGAAATATTGGACGAGCACAGGGGTTGGAGATTCTTCCAGAAGCAGCAGCGCTATTACAAAAGAGATATGGAAAAAAGATATTGTTTGTTATTGTGGGAGATGGCAGAAACAAGCAAGAATTTATAGAGAGAATCTGTCAAAGACAGGTAGAAGATATGTTTTTGCTGATAGAAGGACAACCTGCCAGCAGAATCCCTGCTTTTTTGGCTTGCTGTGAGGTAGCCTTTGTCTCTTTTATGGAAAATGAACTATTTGCCAAGACAATCCCTGCAAAATTACAGTCTTATATGGCGTGTGGTATGCCAATATTGGCATCTGCTACAGGAGAGACAGAACGGATTATCAAGGAAGCAGAATGTGGAATTTCGGCGGCGATAGGAAAGAAAAAAGAGCTATGCAGGGCAATCCTTACATTTATGTCGATGAATCAGGAAGATCTGGAGAAAATGGGAAGAAATAGCAGAAAATATTCTGTAGAGCATTTTGATAAAAAGAAGATATTGGATCGGATGGATTTTGTTTTCACAGATAGGAGTTAGTTTTGAAAAAGATGATAAAGCGGCCTTATCAGAGGTGTACGCAATGTGTGATGGATACCACAGATTCTCAGATTAGTTTTGATGATAATGGGGTCTGTGATCATTGTAGAAATTTTGAAAAAAATATAAAGCCATATTGGAAGCCCACAGAGAATAGGTTTGATGAGCTTGAGAAGGCTGCTGACAAAATCAGAAGAGCGGGAAGAGGAAAGGAATATGATTGTCTTCTGGGGTTGAGCGGCGGGGCGGACAGCTCTTATATGGCGTATATTGCCAAGGAAATTATGCATGTAAGGCCCTTAGCTTTTGTTGTGGATACTGGCTGGAACTTAAATGTGGCAGTGGAAAATATTGAGAAAATAGTAAAGGGACTTAATTTGGATCTGTACACAGAAGTGATTCACTGGAAGGAGATGGCAGATTTTCAGTTGGCAATGTTTCGTTCACAGATATCTTCTCAGGATGCTCCACAGGATCATGCCATATTTGCGGCAATGTATAATTATGCGGCAAAAAATCATATAAAATATGTGCTCACAGGCTCCAATCATTCTACTGAATTTATCAGACCTCCCATGGAGTGGATCTATATGAATGATCTTACAATGTATAAGGATATTCATAGAAAATTTGGCAAAAGAGAATTAAAAACTTATCCGACCTGTGGGATTTTAAAATATCGCCTGTACTATAAATATATTCTTGGCTTACAGCGATTTTATCCGCTGGATTATGTGGTATATAACAAGGCGGAGGCAGAGAAATTTCTTCATCAGAAATATGGATGGACAAAATATGAAAATAAGCATTATGAAAATATTTTCACTCGTTTTTTTGAAGGGTATTATCTGCCTCATAAATTTGGGTTTGATACCAGAAAAAATGTGTATTCTACGCAGATACTAGCAGGAACAATGTCAAGGGAAGAAGCAATCGAAGCATTGAAGACAAATCCTTATGATCCAGATTTAATGGAGCAAGATAAAGAATATATTGCCAGAAAACTGGGAATTACAGTGAGAGAATTTGAAAAAATAATTGAAGGAAGAAATAAGACCCCCATGGATTATAAAAATGATTTCTGGATGATTCAGCTAGGGATTCGAATATGCAGGATGCTTGGGATAGAGAATAGAAATATAAGGTAGGATAGAGATGGTTGCAATAATCGATTATGGGTTGGGTAATTCTGGCTCTATTGTAAATATGCTGCGGGTGATTGGAGAGAGGGCAATTATAACGAGTGATCCAGAGAAGATAGAAATTGCAGATCAATTAATTCTGCCGGGCGTAGGTGCATTTGATTCAGGAATGTCTGAGCTTGAAAAAAGAGATCTAATACCAGTGATCCAGAAGGAAGCAGGTTTGGGAAAACCAATTCTTGGAATTTGTCTTGGCATGCAGCTTTTGGGTAGGAGAAGTGAGGAAGGGAAGAAGGAGGGGCTTTCTCTTATTCCATTTGAGAGCGTCCGCTTTCATTTTGATGATAGAGAGGAAGAAAAATCGTTGAAAATTCCTCATATGGGCTGGAATACAACAGCGATAAAACAGAACAAACCACTGTTAAATGGAATAAAAGAAATTCCAAGGTATTATTTTGTACATTCGTATCATGCCGTGTGCGATAGCCAAGAATTTGTATTGATGACCTGTGACTATGGATATGAATTCGCCGCTGCTGTCTGCAAGGATACTATATATGGGGTACAGTTTCACCCTGAGAAGAGCCATGATTTTGGCATGAAGATTTTAGAAAATTTTGTGAGGAAGTGTTAAGATTGGCAGAAAGATATACAAGGCCAAGGATTATCCCAGTACTGTTGATAGATGACAGGGATCTGATTAAGACGGTACAGTTTAAAAATCCGGTGTATCTGGGTGATCCGGTCAATGCAGTTAAGATTTTTAACAGAAAACGGATCGATGAGATGGTAATTTTGGATATATCGGCTGCGAGACGGAACACAGAGCCGGATTTTGAGCTTTTGGAGGATATTTCTAGCCAAGCGTTTATGCCTTTGGGGTACGGCGGAGGAATTAAAAATATAAAACAGATAAAAAAACTTCTTTCTATTGGATATGAAAAAGTAATTATAAATACAGAGCTTGTAAAAAATCCAGATCTTGTCAGGGAGGCAGCAGAATTGACGGGAAGCCAGAGTATTGTGGCTTCGATAGATGCCAAACTTGTAGATGGAGAATATAAGTGTGCGATCTGCGATGGAAGAAAGCTGGTCAATATATCGCCAGATAGATTGGCAAAAAGAGCAGAGCGGCTGGGTGTGGGAGAAATCCTTATTAATTCTGTGGATCGGGATGGAAGAAGGAATGGATATGATATTACATTGGTGAAAAAAGTATCAGGCGCTGTGTCAATTCCAGTGACTGCCTGTGGGGGAGCAGACAGCATTGAGGATTTGAAGAGGGTGCTTGTCGAGGGAGGTGCCCATGCGGCGGCAGGAGGCAGTATGTTTGTATTTTATGGGAGATGGAAAGCAGTGCTCATCACTGCACCCAGTGAAGAAGAGTTGATAAAGGAAGGAATCTATCAATGAATGATTATATTCCCGTGAGCGACAAGCCAAGTGACTGCAACAAGGGTCAAATCCGCCCTATAAAGCGCTGCAAGCTTGATGTCTCGTTGTTTAAAGCTGAGTTTATGACTTACGACAAAAGAGATAATTGCTTTAATTTTATAAGACTTATCGCGGCACTTCAGGTGTTTTTTGGACATGCATCTGAGCATCTATTTGTTCCAATGCCAAGTGGAGTAAAGGAAATTTGGTGGGCATTTCGTGGAGTGCCAATTTTCTTTATATTATCTGGTTTCTTAATATGGAATTCCTTGGAGAGGCAAACGAGTTTTTTTACTTATTGTAAAAAAAGACTATTAAGATTGTACCCAGAGCTCTGGGGGGGGGGTAATTCTAAATGCAGTTATTATACTGTTGATTTATAAAGAACAGATATCAGCGATTCCATATTTCCTGTTTCAGTGTACACAAGCGACGGTTCTGCAGTTTTGGACGCCGGATTGTCTGAGAGGATATGGCTGTGGCACGCCAAATGGGGCACTCTGGACAGTGGGTGTGATGGTACAGTGTTATATTGTTATTTATTTTCTTCACAGGGTTTTACATAATAAAAGAGGAATAGGTTTTCTATTGGCAATATTGGCAGGAATGGCAGTAAATATAGGTACGATACCACTGAAAGGTATATTGCCAGAAATTATCTACAAGCTTTTTACACAGACATTTTTACCTTATCTATGGTTATTTGTAGTTGGAGCTATGTTGTGTGAGTATTTTGGAAAGATAATTGTGATATTAAAAAAATATTGGGGGCTGTGTCTTGCTATTTTGTTAGCTGTCAGTATATCGGGAATAGAGGATGGCATTGGATTATATGGCTGTGTTCAGTCTTTGATGTTGGGTTTTATTGTAATTGGTTTTGGATATTCTGTCAAAATTCCAATAAAACACGATATATCTTATGGAATATTTATCTATCATATGGTGGTGATTAATGTAATGGTGCAATTTGGTGTATATGGAAATTGGTATCATATAGTAATAGCTCTCATAGGTACCACTATTTTAGCAGCTTTATCATATGGAACAATTGGATATATAAGTAGAAGGGCAAAGAGGCAGGTATGAGTATTGTAGAGAATAATATAGCTAGAAAGATTATGGAGGTGGGATGCCGGATTGCCACATGGCTGAATCCAATAATACCAAAGAGGGAGAATATCATTGTATTTTATGAGAGTACACCCGATTATATGAATAATTATGAGCTTATGAGATATATGGTTAGAGAGGGATATGATAAGAAACATCGTATGTATTATTTTCCAAATATAAAAGAAGAGTGTCATTTGGGTGAGGAATATAAAAGGGTGGTGTTTAGCAATAATCTTGTGCTGGCGTTTTATTTATTTCTCACCTCACGGGTAGTTTTTTTGGATACAGGTAATATGCGGATGGTTCCATCGAAAAAGCAGGCAGTGCTTTATATGGATCATGGGTTGCCCTTTAAGCTTGCGGGGCGGATGGTAAGAACCTTTGATAGAACATATCCGAAAGATCTTATTATGCCAGTTAATTATTTTTTATCCTCTTCAAAGGCTTTTGATGCAATGTACTGCAAAGCATATTGTTTGGATCAAAAGCAGTTGCTACGATGTGGAAGACCACGGACAGATGCTTTTTATAAAAAAGGAATTTATCTAAATACTGTGGGGATTGAAAAAGAAAAATATAAAAAGATTATTATGTGGATGACCACCTACCGGATCACAAACAATGGAAGGGCATGTGATACCACAGATAGGAGATGGAGTGTAACGAATCTTCCTATTTTGGTTGATATGAAAAAAATACAAGCGATCAATGAATATCTGAGAGAGAAGGACTATTTATTGGTAATAAAGATTCATGCATCCTCTATTTTTGATGAAAAATCTATTCAGGAATTATCCAATATTCGTCTTCTTCTAGATCGGGATATTGTGAGCAAGGGGGTCCAAGTATATGATATTTTAAAAGATTTTGATGCGTTGGTGACAGATTACTCCTCTGTATTTTTTGATTTTTTGCTTGTGGATAAGCCAATGGTGTTTATCACAGATGATTTTAAGGATTTTGATAGGCTGCATGGATTTTTCTTTAAGAATCCGCTTGCTATTATGCCGGGACCTAAGGTCAATACATATCAAGAATTAATAGAGGAATTAAGTATGCTAGATCAAAATGAGAGGAACTATAAATCCAAAAGACAAAAGCTGCGGGATATCTGCCATACTTATCAGGATGGAGAAGATTCACAGAGAGTGTTGGATTTGCTGGGAATAGAGAAGTAAGGAGACGATGGAAGTATTATGGAAGATAACATAGAAAAAAGGATAGAGTTGAAGGAATCAAATATTTTTCAAAATAAAGTTTTAATGATAACAGGAGGGACAGGCTCCTTTGGTTCAACCGTACTAAAGCATCTGTTAGGTTCTGAGTTGGCAGAGATCCGGATTTTTTCCAGAGATGAAAAAAAGCAGGATGATATGCGGCATGAGTTGCAGATTCGTTATCCAGAAAAAGCAGATAAGGTGAAGTTTTATATTGGAGATGTAAGAAATATACAGTCTGTTCAGGATGCAGTATATGGAGTAGATTATATTTTTCATGCAGCCGCATTAAAGCAAGTTCCATCTTGTGAGTTTTTTCCTATGGAGGCTGTTCGTACAAATGTGGAAGGTACAGATAATGTGCTTCATGCAGCAATAGCTGCTGGCGTGAAGAAAATTGTATGTTTGTCCACAGATAAGGCAGCCTATCCTATCAATGCTATGGGAATATCAAAATCTATGATGGAGAAAGTGATCAGTGCAAATGCTCGTGTGGCTGCAGGACGAACGACTATCTGTTGTACCCGTTATGGAAATGTTATGTGCAGCAGAGGTTCTGTAATACCTCTGTTTATTGATCAGATTAGAGCGGGGATTCCTATTACTATTACAAATCCTGATATGACAAGATTTCTTATGAATCTGGATGAAGCAGTCGCTCTGGTAATGTTTGCATTTGAATATGGACAGGCAGGAGATCTATTTGTGCAAAAGTCAGTGGCATCTACTATTGGTGATTTGGCAAAGGCAGTGCAAGGACTTTTTGGAGATACTGGAACTCACATAATTGGAACACGACATGGAGAGAAATTGTTTGAGACTTTAATGACCAATGAAGAGTGTGCTCGTTCTATTGATATGGGACAATATTTTCGAGTGTTGCCAGATGATAGAGACTTGAATTATGACAGATTTTTTGTGAAAGGAAAGATTCATATGATGGCAGAGAAGGCCTATACTTCACATAATACACAAAGGCTTGATGTGGAGGGAACTGTAGAGAAGATTCTTACTGCTGAATATGTGCAGGAAATGTTAGATAGATTTCATAATATGGACAGTTAAAGAATAGGGGACAGATTTATATGAAAATATTAGTGACTGGAGCAAATGGCTTTGTGGGAAAAAATCTGGTAGCTTCTCTTGAGGCAATAAGAGATGGAAAGGATCACGTGCATCAGATAGAGGGAAGAGAGAAAGAACTAAAACCAGAGCCGTTAGAAATAATTTCATATGATAAGGAGTCCTCCAAAAAGGAATTAGAGGCAGCATGTAAAGATTGTAATTTTGTATTTCATCTGGCAGGTGTAAACCGCACAGAGGACCAAGTGGAATTTATTAGAGGAAATGTAAATCTTGGATTAGAGATATTGGATTTACTAAGAAAATATCATAATACATGTCCAATTATGTTAAGCAGCTCTATTCAGGCATCTCTAATCGGCAGATATGAAAAATCAGATTATGGCAGAAGTAAACGAGAAGGAGAAAAATTATTTTTTCAATATGGAGCAGAGACGGGAGCAGATGTTTTGGTTTATCGTTTCCCTAATTTATTTGGTAAATGGTGTAGGCCGAATTATAATTCTGTAGTTGCCACATTTTGTCATAACATTGCTAATGATTTGCCAATACGAATTGATGATAGAACTACAGAACTAGATCTTGTATATATTGATGATCTGGTAGAAGAGATGTTGTCAGCTTTAAATGGATTGGAACATCGCTGTGAGTGGAATGGGTTTATAGTCATGCCTAAAAAAACGGGTAAGTTTTGTTATGTACCACACGTATATAAGGTGACGTTAGGGGAAATTGCTGATTTGTTGGAACAGTTTCAGCGTGAGGAAGCTACACTTTCTATCCCTGTGATTCCAGATGGATCTTTTATAAAAAAATTATATTCTGCTTATTTATCCTACTTACCAGAGAAGAAGGTAAAGATACCTGTAAAGATGAATATTGATGCGAGAGGCAGCTTTACAGAATTAATACATACTTTGGATTGTGGGCAGGTTAGTATTAATATAGCAAATCCAAGTATTAACAGAGGGCAGCATTGGCATCATAGTAAATGGGAAATATTTTTTGTGGTGGCAGGAGAAGGATTGATTAGGCAGAGAAAAATTGGTTCACAAGAGATAATAGATACAAGGGTTTCAGGAAAGAAAATAGAAGCAGTGCGTATTCTTCCGGGATATGCACATTGCATTATCAATCTGTCTGATACGGAAAATTTAGTGACAGTGATGTGGGCGAATGAACTATTTGATAGAGAGCACCCAGATACATTTTCGGAGAATGTATAATGTAATGAAGAAAGGAAGGGAGCTATGGATATTAATTTTAAAGAGAATGGGAAATTGAAGCTTCTTATTGTGGTGGGAACAAGACCAGAAATTATTCGCTTATCTGTGATAATACGCAAGTGTAGGAAATATTTTGACTGTATTTTGGCACACACAGGACAAAATTATGATTACAGTTTAAATGGTGTTTTTTTTCGTGATTTAAAACTACAAGAACCAGAAGTATATATGGATGTGGTAGGGGATGATTTGGGAGAAACGATTGGAAATATAATAAATTATTCCTATAAATTGATGACGAAGACGAAACCAGATGCTTTGTTAATTCTGGGGGATACCAATAGCTGTCTATCTGCTATAGTAGCAAAGCGCTTACATATTCCAATTTTTCATATGGAGGCAGGAAATCGTTGTAAGGATGAATGTCTTCCAGAAGAGACCAACCGACGTCTTGTAGATATTATTTCTGATGTTAATCTAGCCTACTCAGAGTATGCAAGGAGATATCTGGCAGAGTGTGGGTTGCCAAAGGAGAGAACCTTTGTAACAGGATCCCCTATAGCAGAAGTTTTGCGAGAAAATTTGGCAGAAATAGAGGCTTCTGATATATTAGATAGACTTGGATTAAAGGACAAGCAATATATAGTTTTATCTGCACATCGAGAAGAAAATATTGATACAGAAAAAAATTTTTTGACCTTGTTTCATGCAATAAATAAATTGGCTCAGACATATGATATGCCGATTCTATATTCCTGTCATCCTCGTTCTCGAAAAAAATTAGAACAGACAGGGTTTTGTCTGGATTATAGAGTGATACAACAGGAGCCTTTAGGTTTCCACGATTATAATCACTTGCAGATGCATGCATTTGCTGTGGTATCTGATTCAGGGACTTTACCTGAAGAGAGCTGCTTTTTTCTTCGGGCGGGGCGTCCATTTCCAGCAGTATGTATACGAACTTCTACAGAGCGTCCAGAAGCAATGGAAAAGGGATGCTTTGTGTTGGCCGGGATCGATGAGAAACATTTGCTTCAAGCTGTTGTGACAGCAGTAGATATGGCAAGGAACGGTGAAAATGGAATTGCTGTACCAGACTATTTTGAAGAGAATGTTTCAGAAAAGGTAATAAAGATAATACAATCTTTCACAGGAGTTGTGGATAAGATGGTGTGGAGAAAAGATTGAATGAGAGGTACATATGAATGTAGCAATTATTATTGCAGGCGGTTCTGGAAGTCGAATGGGACAGAAGATTCCCAAACAATTTATCAATGTATATGATAAGCCAGTTCTGATTTATACATTGGAGGGATTTCAGCGTCATCCACAGGTAGATGCCATAGAAGTGGTCTGTATTGATGGATGGCATGATATTGTCTGGGCATATGCAAAGCAATTTAATATTGACAAGCTGAGATGGGTTATTTCTGGAGGAGAGAGTGGACAAGAATCCATTCGAAATGGTGTGTATTTTTTAGAAGATCAGTTAAGTGAAAATGATATTGTTATTATCCATGATGGAATAAGACCGATGATTGATGATACCGTTTTAACTGATGTGATAAGGACAGCACAAGAATATGGAAATGGAGTGACATCTTTGCCATATAATGAGCAGATCTTTGTGGTTAGCGCGGAGGATGAGACGACAACAACTCGATATATTCCTAGGGAAACATTACGGCGGGTTTCTACGCCTCAGGCCTATCGTTTTGATAAATTAAAATGGGCATATCATAAAGCATTTGATGAAAAAATTGGAATTTATGGATCAGCATACACGAATACCATGATGGTGGAGCTTGGAGAAAGATTGTATTTTGCAGCAGGTTCAGATAGAAATATAAAATTGACAACAAAAGATGATTTGGAAATGTTTAAGGCGTATTTAAGAATTGATAAAGATACATGGTTAAAATAATTTTGTGGTGGGAGATCAAATGAGAGTATATGAAAATAAGCTGTATCAAGAGGATGTAAGTTACGCTGCAAAATTAAATTTGCCATGGGAGAGGCTTCAGAATAGTACGATAATCCTTTCAGGTGCTACGGGATTGATAGGAAGTTTTTTTGTGGATGTTATTATGTTTCGAAATGAAACGTATCACATGGCATGCCAAGTATATGCCTTGGCACGTGATGAAAAAAAAGCGAGAGAGCGTTTTTTATATTGTTGGAAGAATAGTTGGTTTCATTTTGTGAAGTGTGATATCAATAAACCAATTGTTATTGATAATATCAAGGAAGGAAGCTATATCCTTCACATGGCAAGTCATACTCATCCTGTGGCGTATGCGACAGATCCAATTGGAACGATTACCACTAATATTATTGGTTTAAAGAATATGCTTGATTTTTCATTGAGACATAAGGCAGAAAGAATGGTTTTTTTGTCTTCAAATGAGATATATGGAGAAAATAATGGTGATACAGAAAAGTTTAATGAAAAATACTGTGGTTATATCGACTGTAATACGATGAGAGCAGGATATCCAGAAAGTAAACGGTGCGGGGAAGCATTGTGTCAGGCATATATTACTCAAAAAGGCTTAGATATTGTAATACCAAGATTAACAAGATCCTATGGGCCTACCATGCAGATAACAGATACAAAAGCAATTTCTCAATTTATAAAAAGAGCAGTTTTAAATCAGGATATTATATTAAAAAGTAGTGGGACACAGTACTATTCTTATATTGACGTTGTAGATGCAGTAACTGGAATATTTACTATTTTGTTTTATGGGGAATGTGGGGAGGCTTATAATATTGCGGATAATAACTCAGATATCACGTTAAAAGAACTTGCAGAAATAATTGCATCTTATTCAGGGAGAAAGGTTATATATGAAGTTCCTGATAAAACAGAGAGTGCTGGCTATAGCAGAGCTACAAAAGCAAGGCTGGATAGCAGCAAACTGGAACAAATTGGATGGAAGGCAAAATATGATATAAATACAGGTTTGCAGAGAACACTGAGAATACTAGCACAGACAAAGATAGAATAAAGGTAGTGGAATATTATGAAAATTATTTTTTGCTCTATGATGTTTGCAGATGCTGATGAAAATATAAGAAAATCAAAAAAACCAAATACTGTATCAGGACATAAATATCAGGAAAACCTGCTAAGAGGATTATTGGATAATGAATGTGAGGTTACAGTAATCAATACGCCTCGCATTAGAAAATATCCTGATTATAAAAAAATATTGATTAAGGCAGATGCATTTTATTTGGATAAGAATGTGATAGGGAAAAATATAGGATTTATTAATTTATTTGTTATTAACTATATTACACAATATATCCATATTTGCAGAGAATTAGAAAAAACAATTAAAAAGTTTGAAAAAGAAAAAGTGGTATTGTTAGTATTTAATAGTTATCTTATACAAAGTCTAGCAATGCTTAAGGTAAAAAGGAAGTATAAGAATATTATTTTATGTGATTCCATTGGAGATATCCATGGGAAATATGGGATCACAGTTAAAAGAATAGGCATAAAGGGGAAAATTATAACTTGGATAGAAGAATTACAGGATAAGATAGCAGTGAAGTTTGATGCATTTGTTTTGCATACTAAACCAATGGCGGAGGCATTACATATAACGAATAAGCCGTTTTGTCTTATGGAGTGTCCTTATAAGATTTCATTTTTAAAAGAAACTATTGAAGATAAGGAGAAAGATAGAAAAATTATTATGTATGCCGGTGCGCTGCAGGAAGATTATGGATTATGGCATTTAATCCATGCGTTTTCATTAATTTGTGATGATAAGTATTTTCTTCAAATTGCAGGAAGTGGTGATATGGCTGAGGAAATCAAACAGCTTTCAGAAAAGAATGATCGAATTCAATATCTAGGATTTATTTCTCCAGCAGAAGTAAGTGAGTATCAACAAAGAGCAGATGTTTTGGTAAATCCGCGAACATCTGCGTATGAGTTTGTAAAGTACAGTTTTCCAAGTAAAATAATGGAGTATTTGGCATCAGGTATCCCATATGTTGGACATAGACTACCGTGTATTCCTCCAGAGTATGACTTGTATATACAATATCCGAAAGATGAAAGTGATGAGGCTTTGATGGAAAAGATAGTGGAGATTTGCGAATTATCGTTGGAGGAACGCAAGGCAATTGGAGAAAAGGCAAGAAATTTTATTATTGGAGAGAAAAATCCTAAGGTTATGTGTAAAAAAATAGTACATATGTTGGAAGGGGTGAAAACGTCTTATGAGGATGAAAAGCACTGTATTGCAAAATAAATCGCTTCCAATTGTTTTAATTGTATTATATTTGTTATTTATTCTTTTGCTATATGAAATAGGACCTTTTGCATGGGTGACAGAGCAGCCATTATATTTCTATTTGTTACAGTTTTCTTATATTTTTTTTATTGTGTTAGGATATTATGCAGGAATACATTCAAATTGGACTTGTAGACGTACATGGTTAGATAGTGATCGGCGGAAACTTTTAAAGATAATAAAACCACTTATTTTTTTTACAATTATAATTTTTTGCATTAATGTCTTTAGAGAATATGGATATACTGTCTTTGATTTTAGAGGATTGTTAAAAGATATACAAAGTGGAATTCAGGATATGGGAGCGGGCTATCTTAGAAAATATACACAATCGTTAATTGGTGGAAGCAGGACAATAGGAGGTAATTTTTTCTCTGTATTTAATTATCTGTGGAATTTTGTTGAGTTGAACACAATTTTGCTAGGAATCCTATATTTTAAAAAGTTAGGTTGGGGTACAAAGATTTTAATTTTATTTGCTTGTTCAGAAATTGTTGTATTTTATATTTCTGTTGGCACGAATATAGGTGTGTTTCGGATTATATTGGCAGTAATATTGTTTTATATTTTGAATATTTTAAGCAGACAGAGAAAGAAAAAAAGGGAAAAAAGAAATGCAAAGAAAAAGATAGTTGTAATTACATTGACAGCGTTGCTAATTATCTTAGTGTATTTTGTAAAAACAATGAGAAGCAGAGGAGGAATACTTTATTGGGATGACAGTTCTTATAATATAGGACAGATTGGATTGGATAGAGATTCAATAGTATTCCGGGTTTTTCCAGAAGAATTATATATTCCTATAATTTCTGTAAGTAGCTATTTGACACAGGGTTTGTATGGATTTGCATTATGTTTAAATATACCATGGACACCAATGTTTGGATTGGGAGGAAGTCTTCAATTTGTGGATTTGTTAAAAAAATATTTTATTGATCTTACACCATATACGTATCAGTATAAAATGGAACAATATGGATGGGATAGCAGGATGTACTGGGCGTCTGCATATTCATGGTTTGCAAATGATGTAGGATTGGTAGGGGTTGTTGTCATAATGTTTATATTGGGATATTTTTTGGCACTGGCATACAGGGATAGTCTTACGACTGATAATCCATTTGCGCGAATTATGGTTTATTATTTTGCTATTATTTTTTTATTTTTACCATGTAATAATCAGATATTTCAGTCTATTTATACATTTAGCGGTTTTATAACAGCTTTTTTATGTTGGATGTTTTCTACCAGATATAAGGTAATAATTAAATGAAAAAAAGTGTGATGAATAAGAGTATCTATAGTATCTATAATGCAGTAACAGCTCTTGGATCGACGTTAGTAAATGGGTTATTAGGGATCATTACCACTTATTATATAATTTCTGAGTTTGGTTCTGATTTTAATGGTTTAAATTCTACTGCTAACCAAATTATAAATATGTTGTTAGTGTTAGAGGGAGGATTTACCATGGCTTCCACTGTTGCATTATTTGTACCTTTGGCAGATCAAGATATGTTGATAGTAAATGGAATTCTTCTTGCTACAAGAAAACAATTTAGAAAAATTGGAAAGATATTTTGTATTCTTGGTTTTTTGGTTTCCTTGATTTATGCATATGCAGTTCGCAGTGATTTGCCTAAGGTATTTGTTGCTTGTGTTATTATTATGGCAATTGTTCCGCAGGCAATTAATTTGTATTTTACTTCATCATACCGGGTGCTGCTTCAGGCACAGCAGAAGGAATATATTATCAATTTTTTCTCTATGATAACAATAGGTTTAGGACATATAGCAAATATTATAATAATAAGGGGAGGAGGATTAATGTGGCAGATTCGCTTTATTACAATGATATTTGCTATAGGAAATAGTATGCTTATATGTTGGTACGTAAAAAAGAAATATTCATATGTAAATTTTCATGTAATGGAAAGAAATGATTTGATTGTAGGAGCAGATGATGTATTTGTGCAGAAAGTTACTGGTGTAATTTACAATTCCGCACCTATAGTATTTTTATCATTGTTTCCATCAGGTGGGACGATGCTAGCAAGCGTTTATGCAGTATATAATAATATATTTATTATGATTAAAAGTTTGCTTCATGGCGTGATTGATGCGCCGAGAATGGGATTAGGACAGTTGGTTGTTGAACGGGAGAAAGAGGATGTTTGGAATGTATTCAAACAATATGAATATATTTCTTTTGCAGCAATTTTTGTGATGGTAAGTACAACGTGTGCACTGATATTGCCTTTTATTCAATTATATACAAATAGTTTAAATGATATTAATTATTATGAACCAGTGATCGTGATTTTAATGGTATTAATCTGTGCAGTAGAAATGGTACATATTCCGAGTGGACATTTGATTAATATGGCAGGGAAATTCAGAATTAGCAGAAACTTTCAGATGATAGCATGTATAGTATTGATGATAACTATTGTATTGGGTGGTTTCTTTTATGGGATCTATGGTATGCTTGTGGCTATACTGATAACAGCTATTGTACTGGCAGTTTTGGAAATAGGATACATTCATTATTATTTTTTTGACAAAAAATTTTTTGAATTATGCAAGATTGGTATGCCATTATGTATTGCAGGATTTTTTGTATGTTTAGTAGAAACATATTTGCCTGTACCTATTAATAATTATTTTGACTTTTTTTGTTTTGGAGTGATATTTACTGTAATAAATGGATTGATTTGTATTATAGTAAGTGCAATATTTTATAGAGCTGTTATATGGGCAGTAGTAAAAAAACTTTTAGATAGCAGAGATGGTTAATAATATAGGGGAGGGCATATATGAGATTTTTGGTGCTTGGATGTACTGGAATGGCTGGTCATATGATCAGTCTTTATTTAAAAGAAAGGGGATATGAGGTTCAAGGATTTGGGCGAAGAGCTTTTGCTTTGATTCCATGTGCTGTGGGCGATGCTATGGATAAAGATTTTATTTGTGAGTTAGTTGGCAGAGATAGGTATGATGTGATTATAAATTGTATTGGTATATTAAATCAGTCAGCAGAGGACAATAAAGCAGAGGCCGCATATTTAAATTCTTATTTTCCACATTTTCTTGCACAGCTTACAGAAAACACAAACACTCAGATTATCCACATGAGTACTGATTGTGTTTTTTCTGGGCAGAGAGGACAATATATAGAAGATGATGTAAGAGATGGAAAAACCTTTTACGATCGGTCAAAGGCACTTGGCGAGTTAGAGGATAATAGAAATATTACTTTGAGAAATTCTGTGGTTGGTCCAGATATGAATGTAAAAGGAATAGGGCTTTTTAACTGGTTTATGCAACAGAAAGAGGAAATATGTGGATATACTAGTGCAATATGGACCGGACAGACAACTCTTCAGTTAGCTAAAACTATAGAAGTAGCAGTTTTGGAGAAAGTTCATGGATTATTTCATGCAGTTCCAGATTATGTTATTTCTAAATATGAGCTATTAAAATTATTTAACCATTATATGAGAAGTGATAGAATTATAATAAAACCGGTAAATACATATATTACGGATAAATCCTTAAAACGAACACGCTTTGAATTTAATTATCAAATTCCTGATTATGAGTACATGATAGCTGAGCTTGCTAGGTGGATGGAAGAACATAAAAAGCTGTATCCACATTATTATTGAGTGGAAAATAGTAATACAACAAGAATTGGTAGAATGAATAAGGAGAATTTATAAAATTTATTATGATAACAGAAAATATGAGATAAAAAAATTTAGGAGATAACATTTATGGATAGTATAATTTTATATATACTGATTATGTCTGTCAGCTTTTTTTGCGCAGGCATTTTCAGAAAGAGATTTGAGGAGAACTTGCCTCTTTCTTTTATTTTATTATGTTGTCGTTATTTATATTTGGATTATTGGATCAGTTAAAATTTGGTGTTTATGGGAGTATTCTTTTACTGAGCTGTCTGTATATTGCCATAATATATAATTGTCATGCCAGCCATGGAGTTGTTTCAGATGATAAGGTACATATTAAAGAAAATCATGTCTATATTGCAACGGTCTTTGTCCTGTATGTTTTTTAAAGTGTGTAATAAAATTACTTGTGTCGAGAAAACCGCACAATTCTGAGATCTCTGCAACTGTCTTATTGGTGGAGTGAAGATATTTTTTTGACATGTTTATTCTGTAGTTGGTAAGATATTGATATGGCGTAATGCCCATTATTCTTCGAAAAAGACGAATAAAATGATATTTGGATATAGGGATGTCTTGTGTCATATCTTCAATGGTTATCTGTCTTGCGTAATTATTTTCTATAAAATCCAATACAATCCTAATATCATTATTAGATGTTTTTAAGTCGGATATACATTCCAATGCCGAAGAACAGATGATATTTATAAGATAATGAAGCTTTGACGAAATATCAATATGATCTGTGATATTATAATTGTTTGTTTTACTAATAAGATCTTTTATGTTGTACTCAAATTTATAGGATTGATTTATGTGCACAGGGCAAATGGTGTCGGTGGGATACAGGATATGAAACATTGTTTTTGCAGAAATTCCGTCAAAATGAATCCACAAAAATTCCCATTCATCTGATAGTGAATAGTATTTATGAGGAGAATGACAATCAATAAGGATGGCATCCTCTTGTTGCAGCAACAATTCTGTATGGCCAGTTTGTAAAAATCCCTGTCCGTGTATAGTATATAGAATTAAAAAACTGTCATGTGTCTCCCTTTGGACTTTATAATCTTTTTCAGCAATAAAATACCCTGCCTCTGTGATATAAAAAGGTAATGTCTTGGCAAGTTCAGTAGGCGTTGCTGTTATCCAGACGGAAGTATCTAAAATTTTTTCCTTGTATTTTCCCATAGTGCTCACCTCATCGGAAGTCTATCATAATTCAGTTGCTATTTCAAGCAATAATTTCATATTTTCAAGCAATAATACTTAATTTATTTTATAAAATTTGCGTTATACTAGTGTGAGAAGAACTTCTAATCATTCGCAGCAAGAGCTGCTTCATGAAGAAGTTCTAAGTCTCACACAAGAGAATGCCAGAAATGCGGCATTCTCTACATAGGTTTAAGATTGCGCAAAGCGGAGTTGGTTAGTGTGAGAAGAACTTCTAATCATTCGCAGCAAGAGCTGCTTCATGAAGAAGTTCTAAGTCTCACACAAGAGAATGCCAGAAATGCGGCATTCTCTACATAGGTTTAAGATTGCGCAAAGCGGAGTTGGTTAGTGTGAGAAGAACTTCTAATCATTCGCAGCAAGAGCTGCTTCATGAAGAAGTTCTAAGTCTTACACTGGAGAATACCTGAAATGTAGTATTCTCTGTATAGATTTGAGGTTAGTAGGAAAGATGTTTGGGAGGATAGAAGAATGGGCGAAGTAATTTTAAGACAAGAGAAGGTGACAATCCCTACATATGATATTTTTGAGTATGATAAGAATCCTATGTTTTTGGAGAAGCGTGTGTATCAGGGATCTTCGGGACGTGTGTATCCACATCCTGTTTGTGAGGGTGTTTTTGATGTGAAAAGAGACAAGGAATATAACGCAATTTTCCTTGAAAATGATTATATACTTGTTATGATACTACCAGAAATAGGCGGAAGAATACAGCGCCTGTATGATAAGACGAATGGTTATGACGCAGTATATTATAACGAAGTGATAAAGCCTGCGCTTGTTGGCTTGGCAGGACCGTGGGTAAGCGGTGGAATTGAATTTAATTGGCCACAGCATCACAGACCATCCACCTTTGATCCGACGGATTATACTATAGAGAAACATGCAAATGGCTCTGTGACAGTGTGGGTAGGTGAGACGGAGAGAATGTTTCACACAAAGGGGATGGCAGGATTTACTGTCTATCCCGATAGGGCGTACCTTGAGATAAAAGGGCAGCTATATAATCCAACAGACAGACCGCAGACATTTTTGTGGTGGG
This sequence comes from uncultured Lachnospiraceae bacterium, assembly GCA_910588535.1. Classification (GTDB taxonomy): domain Bacteria; phylum Bacillota; class Clostridia; order Lachnospirales; family Lachnospiraceae; genus RGIG8607. The sequence goes on from CAJUOO010000003.1 coordinate 114,320, forward strand.
CGAATCCTGCTGTTGCGGTAAATGATAACACACAGTCTATTTTTCCGCCGGATGTCCATGCGGTGATGGACCATGGCAAGCGTGCCGTGTCAAAATTTCCGATTGCGGACGGAGAATATTATAAAGTAAATTATGCACCGGGCACAGATATTTCTCGATACAAAAATATTCCTGTTCCGACTTCCTATATGGCGTATCACAGCGATTTCAATTATATTGGCAATTATGATTATCAGAAGCAGGCGGGGCTTCTTCATATTGCCGATCATCATATCTCGCCCGGAAAAAAACAGTGGACTTGGGGAAATGGAGACTTTGGAAGAGCGTGGGACAGAAATTTGACAGATGAAAATGGTCCATATATTGAGCTTATGACGGGGATATTTACCGATAATCAGCCAGATTTTACATTTTTAAAACCATATGAGGAAAAGACGTTTGTACAATATTTTATGCCGTACAAAGCAGTGGGAAGGATATCCAACGCGTCAACGGACGTAATTGTAAATATGACTATTGGCTCCAATTTCATCGATCTGATATGTTACACACCATCGGGAATCCATGCGGATTTTGAGATCACAGCGGACGGAGAAAGAATATATGTAGGTACGTTGGATTTAGAAACGGCAAAGGTTTATAAGACAAGGGTTCATGCTGATACTATAGATAAGACAATTGTGTGTGTGATCAAGAAAGAAGGAAAGGAAATATTGTCTTGTGCTCCTGTAAAAGCGAGTGAGCCAGTGCCATCACCGGCGGAGGAAATCCCTGAACCAGAAAAATTAGAGACCACGGAAAAGTTATTTTTGGCAGCAGTACATTTGGAGCAGTACCGCCACGCTACATATTCACCTGAACCATATTATTTGGAGGGTTTAAGGCGTGATAGGTCAGATATTCGTTTGAATAATGGGTATGGAAAGTATCTTTATAATCAGGGTCGATATAGAGAGAGCATCCAGTATTTTCATGCTGCCATACAATCCTCAACATGGAAAAATCCGAATCCATATGATTGTGAACCATATTATAATCTTGGTCTTGCTTTAAAGATGATAGGAGATGTACAGAGAGCATATGATGCGTTTTACAAAGCTGTGTGGGACGGAAATATGCAGGCGCAGGCATTTTATCAGCTTGCATGTATATCTGCGGCGGCCGGTGAATATAAGCAGGCTCTTGAATTTGTCGAAAAATCATTGGTGAAAGGACTTCATAATTTAAAAGCGAGGACTGTAAAAACGGCACTTTTGCGGCTGACAGGAAGAAAGGACGAGGCGATTTCCTTTGCGAGGGAGACGAGAAGGATAGATGCGCTTGATCATGCCTGCCGCTATGAGCTTTATAAACTTACAGGAAATGGTCTTGATGAAATGCAGGCTGTTATGAGGGATGAGAACTTTAATTATATTGAGCTTGCTCTTTTATATATGGAAGCTGGATGGTATGGAGAAGCGGATACCATTCTTTCTCTTGCCCCGAAGGATAATGAGCCTATGCTTCATTATTATAGATATGCATGTACAGGTGATAGAGCAGAGCTTGAAAAAGCAGAGAGCGCAAATAGCCTATACTGTTTTCCAAATCGTCTGGAGGATATTGCGGTTCTTGAAAATGCGATCAATCATGGCGGGGAATATGCAAGATATTATCTGGGCTGCCTATTCTATGATAAGGGCAGATGGATGGAGAGTGTATCATTATGGGAAGGCTGTGCCAATAAGATAAATCTCCCGACGGTGTACAGAAATTTATCTCTTGCCTATTACAATAAAATGAAGGATGCAGATAGGGCGAGAGAGGCTATGGAGAAAGCATTTTTGATGGATAAAACGGATGCGCGAGTATTCTTTGAGCTTGACAGTCTTTATAAAATAATGAATGTGTCATTAACAGAGCGTCTTGACAATATGAATGTAAATGCAGATCTGTTGGAGAAAAGAGACAATTTATATACAGAATATATAACTCTTTTAAATTTGAATGGTGAGTATGAAAATGCATATAATCGTATTATGAACCATAACTTTCACCCATGGGAGGGCGGAGAAGGCAAAATATCCTCTCAATATAGAATTGCTCTTATCCACATGGCAAAAGCAAGTGAGAAAGAAAAGGCGATCGAGCTTTTGGAGAAAGCATTGATGTATCCCGATAATCTTGGAGAAGGAAAATTGATAGGTAATCTTGACAACGATATTTATTATATGCTTAGTTCCCTGTATGAGGACAAGAAGAAAGCAGAGCAGGCATATAAACTGGCCGCAAGGGGTGAGTTTACAGTTACTTCTGCCATGTACTATAATGATCAGCCACCTGAGATGATGTATTATGCAGCAAAAGCTATAGAGAAGCTTGGAGATAGTAAGACGGCAGGTGAACGTTTTCAGGCGTTTCTCGATTATGCAGATGCACATAGAAATGATAATGTAAAAATAGAATATTTTGCTGTGTCACTTCCTGATTTTTTGATATTTCACGCGGACTTAGATAAGAAAAACAAAGTGAATTGTTTCTTTATGGCGGCACTTGGCTATCTAGGACAGGGCGATAAAGAAAACGCAGAACAATGTGCTAAGAAAGGCTTAGAACTTGACAATTGCTATGAGGGATTGACGTATATATTAAAGGAATTGAAATAGGAGCTTAATTTAATAGAATGATGGTGAAATTGTCTTGAGGCTCTGACTCAAATTGCCGATTGAAAAAATAGTGCATCAGCATGATTTTTCAATCTAAGTACCGACGTTTTTTTAATAGGTTCCTTGAGGAAAACAGCAGACTGGTTATATTGCTTTGCTGAATAGTTCAGATACCAAGGTGATTCTTCTTATACTTGCAGATCTTTTTTTCAATGCCATGCGTGGAAAAATCGCCAGTAATTCTTGCCTAAATATGTAAGAATTACTGGCGATTGTCTTTTAAACTAAAATAGCTGCGATAAACATAATAGCACACATAATAAAATACAGAGCCATTCCTATATTTAAGTAATGAGTTTTAAAACGCTCGAATCCAGTTAGTGTGATCTCGCCTTTATTTAGCTTGATATGTTTTTTTTCTGTGATAAATGCGATAATTCCAGCAATTAAGAATACATACACTAAAAGTCCTGCTATCGTAATAAGAACAGTGTTTCCACTTAATGCAATCAGAGGCATAATAGCGGAACCAAACAGATTAACTAAGATATGCAGTCCGATGGAATATAAAATATTGTTGGTACGTATTACAACATAAGCAAAAATCAGTCCAAGGACAAAAGCGTACAATGCCTGAGAAAGATTGCCGTGAAATAAAGAAAATGCTAGCGCGCTGACCCAGATTGCAGTCATATCTCCATAAGGGCGCAGGCGATCTAACATCAGCTTGCGGAAGATAAGTTCTTCGACAATAGGCGCTGACACCGACAAAACCAAAACCTGAAGAATAAGGCTTTCACCTGTAGCGATAGAAGCCAGCGGATTGCTGACCGGAGCATGCTTAATCAGGGAGATCAAAGCATTGATACCAAGGCTGATAAAATTAAACAAATAGGTAGCTCCCATACAGATTATAAATATTTTAATAAAACGAAGAGGAGATATCTTGGTTTTATCTCTGGCAGGCTGTGGTTGTCTGGGCTTCATCATCAAGAAATACACCAAAAATCCAATAACATGCATACTAAAAAATATACATAATATAAGAAACCATGAACTTGATACAATGGTTGGCGAGATAAGAGAAAAAACGGAGCCTAAAACAATTTGAACGAGATTGACAACAAGCAGTAAAACAAATAATGATAACCACATATAAGAGAAATTTTTTTTATGTTCCATAATGTAATGATTCCTTCTTTCTTTTGCCTTTGCAAGGCATATACTAATTGCTTTCGGGTAATCCGCAGTCACAGGACGTAAACCAGTATGCATATGGATATGGTGATAAATTATAAAAGAGGTATATTATGCTCTTTGCATATTTTTTTCATATCCTCAGGCCACAGACTAGCCTGAACTTCTCCGACATGTGCCTTGTCAAGAAGCAACATACATAGTCGTGATTGACCGATGCCTCCGCCAATGGTGTAGGGAAGTTCTTGGTTAAGTAACATGCGGTGGAATAAAAGATCTTTGCGCTCTTCACACCCAGCGGTTTTTAGCTGAGAGAGCAGTGATTCTTCATCCACGCGGATGCCCATACTGGAAATCTCCAGTGCACAATGTAGTGTTTCATACCAGAATAAAATATCCCCATTTAAGTTCCAGTCATCATAGTCTGGTGCTCTGCCATCGTGCGGCTCACCGTTTGACAATGCTCCTCCAATATTCATAAGAAAGACACAGCCAAGCTCTTTTGTAATCAGATTTTCGCGCTCCTTTGGGGTCTTATCTGGGTAGCGGTCAAGAAGCTCCTGTGAGGTGACAAAGTGGATCTGCTCAGGAAGTTTTTTGACTGCCTGAGGATATTTGTACCACACTTCATGCTCCATGTGCTTGATAATTTTAAAGATGGTCTGTACAGTGCTTTTTAGAGTGTCCGTTGTGCGGTCTTCTTTTGCGATAACCTTTTCCCAGTCCCATTGATCGACATAACAGGAATGAAGATTATCCAGTTCTTCGTCGCGGCGGATGGCGTTCATATTAGTATACAAGCCTTCTCCCACAGCAAAACCATATTCATGAAGCGCCAATCTCTTCCACTTGGCTAGAGAGTGGACCACTTCAATCTCTTCCTTTGGTATTCCCAGAATATCAAAGGAGACGGGGCGCTCTACACCATTTAAATTGTCGTTTAAGCCTGAGCTTTTTTCTACGAAAAGTGGGGCAGAGATACGTTCTAGATTCATTTCTTTGCCAAATTCTTTCTGGAAGGTATCACGGATGTACTTGATCGCATCCTCTGTTTCGCGGATGGACAGACGCGGGTGATATTCCTTGGGTAATATAAGTGACATGGCATTATTCTCCTTCACTATAGTAAATTCATACTTTACCATATTACCACGTTTTGCTTGAAAAAGCAAAAACTTTCTTGCAAAGAATAACTTTTAGGGGGCAGAATGGACAACAATACAGTTGAATTAGAAATGGTATTTGTGAGATTTAGAGAGAAATATTGAGTGGATATGTTTTAGATATCAGAGTATATAATAAGAATTAGTTGTTATCAAGCTGTTGACAAACCTCTTTTTATAAAAGCCAAGTTATAATTCAATACAACATATAGCATTATTTTAGTCGAAGTAAATTTATTTATGTATATCTATTATAAGGAAGATACTTTGTCAACAGCTCGATTATTTTGAAAATATTTTCAGAAAAGTACAGATGGAACAGCCTTTGGTCTTTTGTTATTCCGCTTCTGCGATATTTTATATATTGTATGTTCAGTAATTAATACCACTGATCCCTAACTTCCCATTTTGGACACCAAATGTAATACTTGGCATACCATTTGGGCCGTGCAAGGTGAAACCTGCTCTGCTGGGTTTTAGAGTGGTTTCATCGGCGCCAGCGATAGAGGTTATCATCTCTTCTGAGAAAAGTAGATTCGCGTCGATGGCTATAAATTCCTCCCTTGTATATATAACAGGGTTTTCTTTAGATAATCCTACATAGACAGGAAAAGAGGTTAAATCCGCCAGTTTTTCAATATCTTTTTCTGCAACAGCTTCTTTTATTAATTTTGCGTAGGCGGCAGCAGTTTCTGTTTCTACTGCAAAATTGTCTTCGTAGCCATCCCATGTATTTGTAACTGTGTCAGAGGATTCTGTAGAAATAGACTCTTTATTCTTCTCGTTTGTCTCTGCTGGCTCCGTCTGGTTGGTAGGATTATCCTTTGTGGTCTCTGCTGGTATGGTCTGATTGGAAGGATTATCTTTGGTTGTTTCAGTTGGTGTTGTTTGTTCTGTAGATACAGACACTGTTGTAGATTCCTGAGTAGTGCTAAATTTTGTCTCTACATTTGCATCTGGATTTTTTTTCTGACTGCATCCTGCCAGTGCAAAGATTGCTATTGATAATAATAAAAATGACCATCTTTTTTTCATAATAAATATCTCCTTTTTTGTATTAATTCTTGAAATGGTTCCTTCTTTTTTTATCCATTTATTATATAGATTACAGAGTGGATAGAAAAGTTTCAATAATGGAAAAATTTTTTATATTTTTTTCTACCTGTTTTTTGATTTCTGGAAAAGTAATATTTTCTTGGAGCATATAAATATAGTTATATTTTAGAGGGAATTGTTTGATGTAAATAGTGAGTCGATCTCCTCATCAATGTTTCTAATTTTTAAATAATTGATGGAAAGTGGTATTTCTGTATTGTTGTGAGAATGCTGTTTTATGTAGTGAATGGATGTGTTTCTCTTATAAAGCATATATATAAAGTTGTCGATATATAAGATAGAATTATTATAGAAAGAGAAAAAATAATATTATATTTAATTTTAGGGAGGACAGCATATGAAGATTGACAATACAGGTTCACAGGAGAAGCTTTATCAAAATGCAGTGCGTGGTGATAGAAGTGAGGGGGCAAAAGGGAAGGAAGAACAGGTTAAGAATAATGCAATTTTTGCTGGTAATCTTAATCTTATGGAGGATCCCATTGCGAAAAGGCGTGAGGAGGCAAGGAAGGAAGCCATGGGACTGATAATGAATCAGTTTCAGATAGATTCGGATATAGATGATGGCATGGAGAAGAGCTGTCAACATGTGGATGAAATACGTGAGCAGAATGAATATGCCACCAAACAGATTGCCCGCCTTGAGGATGATATGAAGAAAATGAAAGAGGAGTATGGACTTGAGGATGGCAGTGAGGAGCTAATTGGGATTCAAAAGGAGATTCAACATTGGCAAAAGCAGATTGCAGATGGCAATGGGACAATTATGGCGGAAAATGCCTCTGTAAGGGCCACGAAACAGGCACTTTTGAAAAGAACATATGATATGACCGACGCATCCAGAGCGGCCGATAAGGTGATGGAATCGGCGAGCAAGGATATTATTGGCATGTTAAAGGATGAGGCTCTAGATAAGATGGAGGAAGATAGAGAAGAAGAGCAGGAAAAGATCGAAGAGGCAGAAGAGAAGAAGGAAGAAAAGGAAGAGCTGATCGAGAAGGACAAGGAGCAGGAGCAACAGGAAGAAACTTCAAAAAATATCATTACAGCAGATAATGATATGGATAAAAAGCAGCTTCAGCAGGAGATAGAGGAGATTCTTGCTAAACAGAAGCTTTTGGAAGAGGATCTAAAGGGATTGGCAATCAACACCTCTATATAATTTCATTTTCTGGTATTCAAGGAGAGGAGATTTTTCTCTATTAGTCACGCGGGGTGCGTGTTGTGTGGGCAATCGGTTATGTTACGTTGCCGATGCGGTACACATCCCGCGATTTGTATTCTATGGAAGGTGGGTTTTTATTTTGTATTAATAAATTCTGTAGATAGAGGTGGATGTAAGAAAAAAAGAATATATTTCTTGTATTTTGGATAAGAGCGATCTAAAATAATTTTTAATCATGAAAAATAGAAAAAGAAATGAGGAACACAATATATGACTATTACAGAATCGACTCTAAAACAATATCTGGAAGCTACAGATTTTTATTCTCTCGTATCTTTTGACACGGACATCGTGCGTTCGAATCCTCTTCTTGAGGATTATCGCAAGGCACTGAGAGATGAAGCAGAGATTTTAAAAACAGAACCCTTATGTGAGCTTTCTTTCCATGATTACAAGCAATATGATACCACTGGAAACAGGTTGTCCTATGAAAAGCCTTATTTTTATAGACGTCATTGTCTTGGCATCTTCGCTCTTATGGCATGGCTCTATAATGATAAAACATGTTTATCTTTTGTGGAAGATTATCTCTGGGCGATCTGCAATGAATATACATGGGCGCTTCCTGCCCATCTAAATGGGCATAGTCTAGATGAAAAGGTGGAACCATTTCTATTGGATTTATTTGCGACGGAGACGGCACAGACTCTTTCTGAGATCTGTTTTCTTCTGAAAGATAAATTGCACCCTGCTGTTTTATATAGGTGCAACACAGAGATTGAGAGGAGAATTTTCTCTCCTTTTATGGCGCGCACATCCCCTTATTGGTGGGAGAGTTGCCATATTAACTGGGCAGCCGTGTGCGGTGGGGCGATAGGGATGGCAGCAATCTATATGATGAAAGACGATGAAAGATTATCTTCTCTTCTCATCCAGATTTTTCCTGTTATGGAGCATTTTCTTTCTGGCTTTGAGGAGGACGGAACATGTCTGGAAGGATTGACCTACTGGACCTATGGTATGAGCTATTTTACTGCTTTTTCGGATCTGCTTTTTCAGAGAAGTGGTGGAAGAATCGATCTGCTCTCACAGCCAAAGGTTAAAAATATCGCCGCCTTTCAGGGAAAATGTTATTTTGAGGGAGGGCACACAGTAAGTTTCTCAGATGCTTCCAGCACGGATACCTTTCGCATTGGAATTACAAGTTATCTGGCAGATTATTTTAACTATGAGCTTCCAGAGCTTCCTGCTCGATCGGCAGCGCGTTTTGGCTCTGATCCATGTGCCAGATGGTGTCAACTGTTTCGCGATTTTATCTGGACCCAACCAATAAAACGAACAGGTGATGGTGCGGTTAATCCAAAAACTTGTATTTTGCCAGATGCCAAATGGCTGATTTTTCATGGTACAGATGTCTGTGGCGCAATAAAAGGAGGTCATAATGATGAACCGCACAATCATAATGATGTTGGCTCTTTCTTTTTACTTTTTTGCGGAAAGGAGCTTCTTTTGGATCTGGGCGCGGGAGAATATACCAAGGATTCGTTTTCTGACCAGCGCTATACGATATTTACGAACCAATCTCTAAGTCACAATGTCCCAGTGATAGACGGAGAGGGGCAAAAGGCAGGAAGAAAATATTGTGCCCATAATTATTATTTTTCGGATGGACAGAATACTTACCCCGCAGGTATTTCCCGTGATGGAAATCAAAAAGCGATCACTGCCTCCATGGATATCGCTCCCGCATATGGCAATGAAAATTTAATTTCACTGATGCGAAGCCTAATTTTTGACGATCAAAGACGCACTATGATATTATGCGACAGATATATATTCAAAAAATCTATCTCCACAGTGGAAGAACGTTTTATTACAAGGCAGAAACCTGTGATTGAGATGGACAACAATGATATAACGAAACAAGAAGAAGCAAAAAAAGAGGATACCCTTACAGGAAAAATAATTTTATATAATGAAAATCAGGAGCCATGTAATCTCTATTATGATAAAGAACTTTTAACGGCCTCCCTTTCCACAGATATTCATAAAAATCATGAAAATGGAGCAGAAGAAACGATCTACCTTCTTTGCCTTAAATTAATAAAACCATCAGAAAATCCAATTATTACAATAACGTTAAGTTGGTGAGGATATCTATTTTTTTCGAAATAAATATGTATTCTTTCTAAATAGAAGACGATCTATTATTTTTGATAAGGGTCTGTCCAGTGAGAATTACCTATAGTCCTTTGTACTTCGCTCTCAGTGAATGAAAGATGTAATGGTCACTAAGTCTGAGACTATTTTATAAAAGCATATTACATAATTTATTGCGACTGACGTTTTTCATTAAGTGAGGGCGAAGAAACAAAGAAACTAGGAGAACTAGCTGTGCAGATCTTTTTTATAAAAGTTCCTACTAAGTCCCCTTTTTAATAAAATATAGTTTTACTAAATTTCTTATAATTTTAACTGCAGGTAATCTCTTGGTGCACATCCGGTTATTTTTTTAAATACCTTGCTAAAGTAAAACGCACTTTCAAATCCCAATTTATCAGCTATCTCATAAATGCGCAGGTTTCCCTCTGCCATTAGCTCCTTTGCGCGCGTGATCTTCATCTGGGAGATATATTCCGAAAAGCCAATATCATTATATTTTTTAAATAGCAAGCTTAGATAGTTGGGGCTAATATGAAATACGGATGCAGTTTCATTCAAGGTCAGTTTTTCTTCTACATGTTCACAGATATATTTTTTGACGCTTGTGACAATATGATTTTTGTAGGTTTTCTTGCGTTCCTCCAAGACTTCACACAGATGTGTTCCAAAGAAAGTAAGCCAGTCAATCACCTGCTCCACAGAGGTCTGACGATAGATGGAGCGGTAGCCATCAGGAAATTCGGAAAAAATCTGTGATACTGTCTCCTCACCCTCAGGCAGAAGTGATATTGCCAGATAGAGAATGTTGCTGGCGGCATCTATCGCCTGAAGATGATGGGTGGGGTAGGAAGTAAAAAGCTCTGTGATCTCACAAAAAATCCGTGATAATGTCTCCGTGTCAAATTCGTCAAAGGCTTCTCGTATATCCTCCTTAAAGAGGGACATATTAAAGGCATTTTTGCTGGGGGCATCCTTGGTGATATCCTCGTAGAATAACAGCTTTTGATTGTTGTTAAGCATGGAGAATATCTGTCTTGCTTCCTGATAAGATTCGGAGATTAACGCGGGGGAAGGGCATGGATTTCCAGCACTTAAATAGACCTCTGCGCTAAAATAATTATGTACCATAGAAAAAGTGTGAAGAAAGGCGCCTTCTAATTGTTCACGATAATTCTGAGTGCTTTCTGGCATAAGAAGGATACAAAAATGTCTTAAGTCCAGTGAGACGACGTAACATGGCAATGTTTTGCTGAGAATCTCTCGTATCATCTGCAAAGTGCTTGTATATAGGCTGAACAGGTGATCGGGATCCATTGCGGTGGAGGGAGGAAGGAGAGCAGCGTGACACGCAATGTAGCAGGAGGCGGAAAAGTTAAGTCCCAGATCCTTTGCCTGACGGTTAAGCTGCATTTCATTATCAAATAGGTTGTGAAGCAGGCGTATAAAAAATTTATCTTGTAATATCTGCTGGATGCTGTTTCCTGAGAAGTTCTGTCTGCGTTCGGGAAGTTCGCCCAGTGTTTTGATGGCTTTCTTGATGGCGGCTTCAAGAGTCTCTCTGTTTAATTCCAGCTTGACCAGATAGTCAAGCACCTGATAGCTTAGTGCTTCCTTGACCAGATGAAATTCTTCATAGCTGGTGAGAATAAGAAAGAGAGGGAGTTTGCCAAAGCGCTCTCTGCATATTTTGGCAAGTTCAAGACCGTCCATCACGGGCATACGGATGTCGGTGATCACTATATCAGGAGAATAATGTTCAATCAGTTCTAATGCCTGTGCACCGTTTACGGCAGTGGCACAGATCTCAATATCATAATCCTGCCAATTTAACATAGATTTAAGTCCAATCTGGACCAATGGTTCGTCGTCTGCGATCAGTAGCTTAATCATGATTACTCTCCTTTCGAAGGGGAAGTACAACCGTCATTGTAGTGTATTCGCCTTCTTTGCTGTCTATCCGAAGGCCGTAGTTTGTACCAAAGGTATATTTTAAGCGGAGATCTACATTGTGGATGCCGACCTTGCGAAAAAAATCCGATTTGGCATCGTTGCTTGCGCCAGATAACACTTGGGCGATAAGCTCTTTTGACATGCCAACGCCATTATCGGTAATATCGATGTGCAGATCGCTATTCTCCTGATGCAAGGAGACGGTGATCAGCCCATTTTCACCTTTGGCTTCAATGCCATGGAAGATGGCGTTCTCTACTATGGGCTGCAGTGTGAGCTTAGGGATTACATAGTCGGGAAGGGTATTATCAGGTATGGAGTAGCTGACCTCCACAATACCTCCATAGCGGTAATTTTGTATTAGCACATAGTCCTGAAGCAGAGAGAGTTCTTCTTTGATGGGAATAAGCTGTTTCGTTCCCTTGGAGATACTTTTGAGCAGCCTTGCAAGCGAGGTAGTCATCTCTGCGATGCCGTTGGCATTTTGGATGGTTGCCATCCATTTGATGGAGTTGAGTGTGTTATATAAAAAATGTGGATTGATCTGGCTTTGTAGAATTTGATATTCCAGCTCTTTTTTCTGTTTTTCATCCTCGATTCGCTTATCCATCAAGGTGACGACATCACGTGATAAACGGTTGATGCCCTTTCCGATGGTTCCAAGCTCATGCTCCCACTCGATCTCTGGATCACAGGAAAAGTCACCTGAGGAAATTGCGGAAAGCTTTTGGCTGATGGAGCGGATCGGTACATTGATGATGCGGTTGAGAAAGAAGACCAGTGCGATGCCAAGCCCAAGGACAACAAGACATGCCATAAGCAGCAGGGCATAGTACACACTCTTTTGGCTGGAAAATTCCTGCTCTGACAAGCTTTGTGAGAGATGCCAGCCATTGATGCCGTGGATGCTTACTATCGTGTGACGTCTTCCGTCGCTGTCCTCTATCAGGCAGGAATTGTCTTCTGATGAGATAAGCCGATAGGAAGGAGTTATCTCATTTAGGGAAGTTCCCTCCACCAGATAGGTGGTTTCGCCAAGTGTCAGATACAGGGAGCTGTCTGAGGGCAGTGGATAATCTTTCAATATATCAGTGATCAGTGTGGTGGAGACGGCGAGATAGGTCCAGCCGATAACATCAGAGCGATAGATATGATGCATGGGACGGACAAATGGAATGATCTGTTTTCCCGGAACCTTTGCGTGGGGATCATCGATAATTCCTACCCACTCAAAGGAGGGAGAGGAGAGAAGTGCCTCAAAGCAGGGAAGGGAGGAGGCGATTTTTGCGTCGGAGGCAGAGGTGTCCGTTACATTGCGAACCTCCTGAATAAAATGTCCGCTTATATCAGAGATAATAATGCGGCTAATGTAGTCACTTGCTTTGTTGTTTTTATACTCCTCGCTCATGCGGCCAAAGGCGTCAAGCTTTCCTGCATTGTTTCGCTGAGAGCCTGAAAAGTAGGATACAATGCGTGGTGTATCGTCCGCCCATGTTGACAGATCCATCAAGTTTTCCAGATTGGTAGTGATAGGTGTAAATGCTTGTCTTAAGCTAAAGTGAGTAGATTGTATTAAGCTTGTTTTTAATAGAGACTGAAAGGTAAAATAACAGACGGAGGCCATCAGAAATGTGATAAACAGGGTGATGCATACAGTTACGGCTGTTATCTGAGACTTGATGGAATGTTTCAAAGTACTTTCCTCCTATCTGTGCTTTTTTACATTTTATAATTACTTTGCAGTAAAGTCAATCAAAAGCTTTGTGTAATATAGTATATGAAATTATAAAATTTTACATGTTATCGGAAATTAAAGACAATATTTGAACAAAATGTGAATAAATAATGAAGGATTTCTAAAAAAATTCCATTTTTTTTGGCCATAAAACAAGATATACTATAAAAGAAGCAATAAGAAACACATAATTAAAGCGATAAGGGAGGAATTTATTTATGAAAAAACGTTTCTTAAGTCTTATGATGGCGTGTACGATGGCAGTTTCTTTGACAGCCTGCGGAAGTCCTTCACAGGAGACAACAACAGCAGCTCCTAAGCAGGAGAACACCACAGCAGCTCCGACAACGACAGCGGCAGAGAATAAGGATAACAAGGATAATGCCAGTGATGCTGTCACTCTTAAGTGGGCTATCTGGGATCAGGATACAACCCCGTACTGGGTGGCATTGAAGGATGGTTATGAGGCCACTCATGATAATGTAAAAATAGAGCTGGTGGATCTGGGTTCTACCGATTATATGACAGTTTTGGCAACACAGCTTTCCGGCAGTACATCTGCTTTTGATGTAGTTTCTGTAAAGGATGTGCCGGGCTATGCGACTTTGGTTCAGAAGAATACTATAGAGCCTCTGGACAGCTATATTAAGGCAGATAATATTGATTTATCTCTGTATGGCGGCGCGACCGATCAGATTACAGTGGATGGCAGCCTGTATCAGCTTCCTTTTAGAAATGACTTCTGGGTTCTTTTCTATAATAAGGATCTGTTTGATGCAAAGAATCTGGCCTATCCTACGAATGATATGACCTTTGAAGAGTACGATGCACTGGCAAGACAAGTATCAAGTGAGGATTTTGGATCTCAGATCTATGGCGCTCACTATCATACATGGAGATCAGCAGTACAGCTTTTCGGTGTTTTGGATGGGAAGAATACCATTCTTTCTGGCAATTATGATTTCTTTAAGCCTTATTATGAGCTGGTGCTCAATCAGGAGGCAGATGGCATCTGCAGAAAGTACACAGATCTGAAGACAGAATCTCTTCATTATTCTGCGGCGTTTGCAGGTGGTGATGTGGCTATGATGAATATGGGTTCTTGGTATATCTCCACCTTGATCTCAAAGCTGCAAAGTGGCGAGTATCTGAAGGAGGATTGCGGAAACTGGGGTATGGCGAAGTATCCTCATGCAGAGGGTGTTGAAGCAGGTTCTACACTGGGAACTATCACAGGTATCGCTATTACAACAGGTGCATCCGATAAAGATGCAGCGTGGGATTTTGTCTCCTTTGTCAGTGGAACAGAGGGTGCACAGATTATGGCTCAGACAGGAAACTTCCCAGCAATTATGACAGATGAGGCGATGGAGTTGATCGCAGGACTTGAGGGATTCCCGGCTGATGAGCAGAGCAAGGAGGCATTAAAGGTTTCCAATCTGTATCTTGAGGTTCCATATCATGAGTCTGTATCAGAAGTCAACAGTATACTTGATACTTACCATGCTTCTATTATGTCAGGTGAGATGTCAATCGATGACGGAATTGCAGCCATGAATGAGGAGATTGGTAAGATTCTCAAATAAGTAGGATACATATTTAATATAGTAGAAATACATTCGGGCTGGCTGATAACCAGCCCGATCTTATAAGGAGAAAAGGAGGGGGATTTTCTATGGATCAGGCAAAAGGCAGGAAAAAATTAAGTAAGGAGACAAAGCGGACATTAGTTGCATATTCCTTTATAGCGCCTAATTTTATTGGATTTGCCGTATTTACGTTGATTCCAGTTGTATTTGCATTTATTCTTGCATTTACAAAATGGGATGGCAGTAATCCAATTCAGTGGGTGGGATTGGGGAATTTTATAGAGCTGTTCCATGACACAT
Organism: uncultured Lachnospiraceae bacterium; assembly: GCA_910588535.1. Lineage (GTDB taxonomy): Bacteria > Bacillota > Clostridia > Lachnospirales > Lachnospiraceae > RGIG8607. The sequence continues at coordinate 129,343 of CAJUOO010000003.1, forward strand.
TTTTTAAGGCTGCCCTGAAGAACACAATTATTTATTGTATCGGTACAGTGCCGTTGACCATGATCGCGTCGTTGGGTCTTGCGATTGTGCTTAATCAGAAAGTAATATGCAGAGGTGTGTTCCGAACCATTTCCTTTTTCCCATATGTCGCTTCACTTGTTGCGGTTACGGCTGTGTGGAAGATGCTTTTTTCAAAGACAGGTCCTGTCAACGCAATCCTTTATTATGTATTCCATGTGCCGAACAATGAGCTGCCACAGTGGTTTGTGGGAGGTTTGGTAATGGTGAGCTATATTCTGTTCAGTGTCTGGAAATACATGGGCTACTATATGGTTATCTATCTGGCAGGCTTACAGGGAATCTCCGGTGAGATGTATGAGGCGGCCAGCCTTGACGGAGCAAATACGTGGCAGAAATTCCGCTCCATCACATGGCCTCAGCTTCGCCCTACCACTTTTTTCGTGGTGGTTATGTTGACTATCAACTGCTTTAAGGTATTTGATATCGCCACATTGCTCGCGGGCGGTGACAACAATACACTGACACCATCCTCCACAGTTTTGGTGCACTATATTTATCAGCAGGCATTTGTTAATTGGGAGTTTGGATATTCTAGTGCTGTGGCGATGGTACTGTTTTTGTTGGTTTTGATTGTGACGCTGATCCAGTTCCGCGGAGAGGCAAAGTTTTCAAATTCGTAGAGGGGAGGCAGAGAGATGAAATCAGCAAGGAAAAGAGCATTGATGGGAAAAGTGGGTGTCTATCTAGTATTAATTATCATTTCATTGTTTATGATTATCCCATTTTTGTGGATGTTGTCTGCCTCAATTAAGACAGACAGGGAAGTATTTCAGATTCCTTTTGTCTGGATTCCGGCGAAGCCACAGTGGAGTAACTATATACGTATCTGGACAAAGATGCCCTTCTTACAATACATAGGAAATACCGCATTTTTGACAATCGTTGTCACACTTCTTCAGCTTTTTACCAGCAGTTTTGCCGCGTATTCTTTTGCAAAGCTGGACTTTAAACATAAAAATGTACTGTTTCTCGCCTATATTGCCACAATCGCCATGCCTTGGCAGGTGTACATGGTACCGCAGTTTATTATGATGAGCAATGTTTTTCATCTCAATGGAAAGCTGACCGCGATGGTGTGTCTTCAGGCATTTTCTGCCTTTGGAGTATTTATGATGAGGCAGTTTTATATGGGGATACCAGATGAGCTGTGCGAGGCGGCGAGAATTGATGGTATGAGTGAATATAAGATTTATGCAAATATAATGTTGCCGCTGTCAAAGCCAGCACTGTCAACCCTTACTATCTTTACTTTTGTGGCGACATGGAATGATTATTTGGGTCCCCTTATTTACTTGACGCCCAATAAGGCAAGTTGGACCATTCAGCTTGGAATTAAAAATACTTTTATTGGTCAATATTCTTCCGAGTATGGTCTTTTGATGGCAGCATCTGTGGTATCCTTGATACCAGTGTTAATTGTGTTTTTAATGCTGCAGAAATATTTTGTTGAAGGTGTTGCCAATACTGGTATTAAGGGCTAAGATGTTGTGTATATGCCTTGTGCCTGCGCGCTGCTTGGCACAGGGCTTTTTTGGAAAGTAGCGCAGAAATGAGGAGAGAGATGTTGACATTTCCAGATAAGAAGGAGATCACGAAGGAAGAGATTGAGGCAGCTCTGGATTTTTCGAGCGCACAGGTTATAGAAAATCTTGCTATATTTACCCATGCATTTCAGAAGGCTTACAGCGAGAATGGTTTTTATCAGCCAATTCCCAATAATTATTGGACTACAGGTTTTTGGACGGGGGAGATCTGGCTTGCCTATGAGCACACAGGTGATGAGAGATTGAGGGAGGCAGGAGAAATTCAGATTGACAGCTTTCTTGAGCGCATTGATAAAAAGATAGAGGTGGATCATCATGATATGGGCTTTCTCTATTCTCCGAGCTGTGTGGCAGGGTATAAGCTAGTAGGCAGCAAAAAGGGGAGGGAGGCAGCAATTAAGGCAGCAGATCAGCTTATCAGCCGTTTTCATCCGGTGGGTGAATTTATTCAGGCATGGGGAACGATGGATGCGCCGGAAAATTATCGTCTAATAATAGATTGCTTGCTAAATTTGCCTTTGCTGTACTGGGCTTCCGAGGAGACAGGCGATGATAAATATAAGACAATAGCAGATAAGCATATTCACACAGCGCTTGCCAATGTGATTAGGGAGGATTATTCTACGTGGCACACCTTTTTCTTTGACAGTGTGACTGGAGCTCCACATCATGGTGCCACTTGTCAGGGCTATCGGGATGGATCGGCGTGGGCAAGAGGACAGGCATGGGGCGTCTACGGGACGGCACTTGCTTATAAATATACTTATCGCGAGGAGTATCTCCCTATATTTAAAAATGTGTGTGAATATTTTCTCGCGCATCTGCCGAAAGATTTGGTTCCTTATTGGGATCTGGAATTTACCGATGGTTCCGATCAGCCAAGAGATTCCTCCAGTGCGTCCATCGCAGCTTGTGGAATGTTGGAGATGGCAAAATATCTGACGGATGAGGACAGTGCTCATTATAGAACGCTTGCAAGGCAGATTATGAAGTCAGTCTATGATAATTATGCGGTAAAGGATAAAAAGGAATCAAACGGTCTCGTGCTTCACAGCACCTATTCCAATCATTCCCCATATAATACCTGCAACCATTATGGGGTGGATGAATGTAATTCGTGGGGAGATTATTTTTATATGGAGGCATTGACAAGGCTTAAGAAGGATTGGAGGCTGTATTGGTAAGATGACAAAAAAAGAGTTTTTTGACAGGGGAGCCGAGTGTTATTTTTTAGATGATGGAAAAGCTGCGGGTACATATTGTAGAGAGAATTGGAAAGAGGACGCGGCACATATATTGCGTGTGGCAGATGAGGTATGCCGTCAGGAATTTCTCTTTGATCTGAAATGGGATATGGAGCGCACCTATGAGCCAGTGATCTTTGACAAAGAAATTATATGGGATTACAAGCCGGGGGATGACCCGGAATTTATCTTTCAGTTTAATCGCCATCGCTTCTTTATCTGTCTGGGGCAGGCATATGCGATGACGGGTGACGAGAAGTATGCGAAGGCTTTTGTCAGCCAGATGACGGACTGGACGGAAAAGCAGCCACTGACATCTGAGAGCCGTGGCACAACTTGGCGCACTATAGAAGCAGGGCTTCGTGGAGAATATTGGTGTAAAGCGATCTGTTATTTTAAGGACAGTGAAAACTTGACAGATGAGGCGGTGGATAAGTTTTACCGCTGTATGACAGAGCATGCAGAGTATATTATAAAGGAACACAGCCTCTTAAGGCGCATGAGTAACTGGAGTGTTCTGGAGGATCATGGACTTTTGATGATTGGTTTGACTCTGCCACAGAGCGAGCAGACAGAGAAATATATTAAGACAGCGTTAGAGCATCTTACGATTGAGGCAAGATTGCAGATTATGCCAGATGGTGCACAGTGGGAGCAGTCACCTATGTATCACAATGAGGTATTTCACTGTTATCTTGATACATTGCTTCTTTGCGGGCGCAATCAGATCTCTGTTCCAGAGGAGATCACAGAGAGAGTGAAAAAGATGGCATATGCGAATCTATCATGGATCAAGCCAGATCATCATCAATTTATGAACGGTGACAGTGATGATACAGATATACGCGATCTGCTCACAGTGGCAGCTTATCTGTTCCGCGATCCAGTATTAAAGTATGTGGCATGGCAAACCATTGATTTTGAGAGCATCTGGGATCTGGGTGTAGGAGCGATAGAGGAGTATCGTGCCATCGACACACAAAAGCCAGAGGAAGCGTCAAGAGCGATGGTACACAGCGGAAATTATTATCTGCGCTCCGACTGGGGAGAGGACGCAAATCTGCTTCACTTTCACTGTGGCACGGTCGGTGCAGGACATGGACATTCGGACAAGCTTCATATTGATCTGGTGATCTGTGGGGAGGATGTGCTGATGGACGCTGGTCGTTATAATTATGTGCCGGGTCCAAAGCGCTTTGAGTTTAAAGATCCCACCGCACATAATACAATTTTGGTAGATGGAAAATTCTTCTCTGTCTGCAAGGATTCATGGGAGTGCTCTAAACTTACTGCGCCAGTAAACCAGAAGCACTGTTTTACACAAAAGTATGAGTTTGTTCAGGGAGGGCATCTCGGCTATATGGATCTTGATAATGGTGTGTTTATAAATAGAAAAGTGATCCATATTCTTCCTGATATCTATATCATAGCAGATGAGATGTATTCTGGCGGTGAGCATACATATGAAGAGTATTTCCATTTTAATAATAGAGGTCAAGTGGCTTTGACAGAACATATGGCTGTCTATGAAGGTGAGAAGACACGCACAGAATTTTACTTTGTCACGCCGGGAGTGGAGACAAAGCTGATGGATACCAGAATTTCGAGAAATTATAATCAGACAGAGGATAATAAGACAGTCGCTATCACAAAGACCAATCAAGGCTTCACTTCATTTTTAACTGTTATCTATGGAAAAAAAGCAGGTGATATGTCTCCGATTGTCGTATCTAAAATTCCAGTGAGATCTGAGTTTAGAAATGTCATTCATCCTGATAGCTGGGCGGAAGCACTGAAAATACAGACTAAGGATAAAACATATATCGTGATAATCTGTCATCAGGAGGTCAATACACCCACTGACCAGACAGAAGCAGATGGATGTATGGGATATGGGAATGTGTTGGTATTTGATAAAGAGGAAGAGACGCAGGTTGGAAATGTACTTCTATGGTAGAAAAGGATGACAGCATTTTTATTGAGTGATATGATGGAGAATGACAGCCATCTCCCTCTTGCAATTTTATGATTCCTGTGATATTCTATGATTTGCAATGATTCAGAATACATAGAATACCAATTAGGATGAAGAGAAATGATTATTTTTAAAGAGAATGTACTTGATACAGATACTTATCTGGCGCTAAGGAAGTCTGTGAAGTGGAAGAAGCTATCTTATGAGCAGGCAAGCAAGGCGCTGCGCAATAGTCTTTACACAGTATGTGCCTATGGGTTTGATCGACCGGTCGGTATGGGCAGACTTGTAGGGGATGGCGCGGTTATCTGTTATATACAGGATTTGATTGTGGTGCCAGATGCACAGGCGGCAGGGATTGGTGGTCAGATGGTGGAGATGCTGATTGAATATGCAGAGAGTCTTAGGATGGAGGGTACAGAACTGATGCTGGATCTGATGTGTGCCAAGGGACGTGAGCTGTTCTATCAAAGTCATGGCTTTCTGGCAAGACCGACGAAGAATCTGGGACCGGGAATGATACAATATTTACACGATTAAAAAATTAAAATAAGGCTCTGTCACATTAAGAAAAACATATACAGGATATTGACATCTTGTGGGATGAAGTTTCTTGTATTATTTTCGGAAGAGGTCCGTATAGCCCGTCCGCTGTTTTCCTCCGTCACCCCGCTTTCGCTTAGTGAAAAACGTAACGGATACTAAGCTCGTGAAAAACCTCGCTAAGTACCGACGTTTTTCAATAGGTTCCTTGAGGAAAACAGCGGACGGGCTATACTACTTTATTGAATCGTTCTTCTTCATGTACTTGCAGCTTTGTATTTATTATACTTTCTTTTGTATTCATAAAGCATCAAATTCTTTTTAAGGAAATAAGAAAAGCAATTTATCAATTTCATATAAACAAAACAACAGCGTGTTTTGCCTAACTGATAAAACAGCCCGGCGAACCGCCTGTGGTCCTCAAGGAACCTATTGAAAAACGCCGGCGCTTAGCGAGGTAGTTT
>CAJUOO010000004.1 GCA_910588535.1 uncultured Lachnospiraceae bacterium
CGTCGATTCTTTCTATGAAAGACGCTACATCCTTGACATTTTCGCATCTCTCGATCCGTCCGTCCGGGTACACCCGTTTTGACACACTTCCAGCTCCGCAGGCCACTATGGTCTGTTTCTCCTCCATTATCAATATATTATATATTCCAGCCTTATCCTGTGTGGCATATCCAACATTCTCTAGATTGCCCGCCATATTTTTCTGTCTATATAGATAATATGGTCGCAATCCCATCTTTCTGGCATATTGCTCCATCATGGAAGCTGTTTTTTCATCCAGTACACCTGTGCAGTCCTTATATTCCTCCCACAGTTCATTGAGCTTGGATGCTCTTTTTATCGCAAGTGCATGAACTGTCACACTGTCTGGTTTCAGCTCTGCAATCTCCTGCATGGTACACTCCATCTCCTGATAGGCTTCCCCCGGAAGTCCGCTGATCAGATCCATATTAATATTGTCAAAACCGCAGCCTCTCGCCAGATAAAATGCTTCCTTTACCTGAGCAACAGTATGCTTTCTGCCTATTCGATCTAATGTAGCTTGGTTCATAGTCTGAGGATTAACAGAAATGCGGCTGACACCATGCTGTTTTAAAATCAACAGTTTTTCCTTGGTTATACTATCTGGTCGACCTGCCTCCACAGTAAGCTCCTGAAGATTAGAAAAATCAAAAGCCTCCTCTATCATGTACAACAGCCTGTCAAGCTGTGAAGCGGAAAATGTTGTCGGTGTGCCGCCGCCTATATAGATGGTATTCAGCTTTCTATCTTTCATCTTATCTGCCACAAAACGAATTTCTTTACACAGAGCATCCTGATAGATATCCACCTTCTTTTCCCATAGCTTAATCGGATAAGAGGTAAAAGAACAATACAGACATCTAGTGGGACAGAAGGGTATCCCCACATATAAGCTATATCCCTTCTGATAATCTATATCCTTAAGAATCTCTAGCTCCCTCTGTGCAATCTCGATACTTAACGCTGTCTTCTCTTTTCCTGTATAATAAACCTCCTGTATATAGGCTTTGATCTCTTCCACAGATCTTCCCTCTGTCAACATCGCAAAAGGGATCTTTGTCGGACGAATTCCCGTCAGTGTCCCCCATGGAAGTTCTTTGCCTGTATACCAAGATAAAAGCCTATAGATTATACGCTTAAGAGCACTCTTTCTCTCTCCGCGGTCAAGTCCGGCCACAGAGATAGTTTTAGCTGCGATGGAATCCTCCCCCGCAGCTTTCTGTAACACAACTGAAATAGAATCTGTCTGATAGAGCACTCTCACACAAAGCCCTTCACACTCTCCTGATACTCTTATCACCTCTTCGCTTGGAAAAAATGCCTTGATAAGAGAATAAATATCATACTCAAAAATTTCTTCATTTAGTTCTAAGCCTATCATCTTTTATCCATATTCTCCCAATTATAGCTTCTTTTACTGCACTCCAGCCACTGGATTATACTTTTTCTCATGTTCTATTGTGGTAGGCTCCCCATGACCAGAATATACTGGTGTATCGCTTGGAAGTACAAAAAGCTTTTCTCTGATCGATCTCACAAGTGCCGAGGTACTTCCTGTAGGAAAATCCGTTCTTCCCACACTCTCCTCAAAAAGAGTATCCCCACTTATCAAAAATCTGTCTTCTGGAAAATAATAACAGCAACTTCCCTTCGTATGTCCCGGCGTCGCTATCACCTGAATAGAAAATTCAGAAATAATAAGCCTCTGTTCATCCTTCACTAATATATCAGGTGTCACAGTAAAGCTGTCCGCAAACATCGCTGATAAATTGTAGCCTGCATTTTCTAATACCTCTTTCTCCTCCTCAAGACAATAGACAAGACAATGATACCGCTCTCTCAACTCCTCCACAGCCCCGATATGATCAAAATGTCCGTGCGTCAGCAAAATAGCCTCTGGCACAAATCCACCCTCATCCACAATTCTGCTTATCTTATGTGCTTCCTCCGCAGGATCCACAAGCAGCGCCTTTTTTGTCTCTGCATCATAGATCAGATAACAATTTGTCCGCAGTGCCCCTGCCAGAATCCGCTGTATCAATATCTGTCCCATCAGCCGCTCGTCCTTTCAATATCAATAATACTTTCCACATTTCTAAGCTTATCTACTAGCCTGTTTAATTCTTCCTTGCCCTGTATCTCAAACGCCATATTGATCGTCGCAATCCCCTGCTTGCTGGTACGGCTGTTCAATGATTTTACATCAATCTGGCGCTCTGTCAGAATCCTTGATATATCAGCAAGAATTCCTGTCCTATTATTCGCTATCAGCTTGATCTCTGCCTGATAATGCTCCTGATTTGATCTTCCCGCCGTCTCCTGCCACTCGGCATCAATCATTCTCGCGCGATCTATCTCTGGTAGATTAATCATATTTATGCAATCTGTCCGGTGGATGGAGACACCTCTTCCTCTGGTAACAAAACCGACAATCTCATCGCCCGGAACTGGAGAACAGCATCTGGAAAAGCGAACCGCCACATCATGGATTCCCTTTACCACAATCGCACTCTCAGACTTTGCGACCTTTACCTTACTCTCCTTGTTTTCCTTCGAGCCAGAAGAGATCGCCTCCAGCACCTGCGCGTCCGTCATTTCCTTCTTGTTCTTCTTCTCGTACTCCTCCACAAGCTTATTGACAATCTGACCTTCCTTTAAGCCACCGTGCCCAAGCGCGGCCATCACGGACTCCCAGTCGCGGAAGCCATATTTCTTTAGCACCTTTTCTACAAACTCTGGCTTTACAATATCACTCTGGACAATTCCCTTGGTCTTGCAGTATTTCTCCATCATCTCCTTGCCTAGAATAATATTATCTTCCTTAAGCTCGGCCTTAAACCACTGATTGATCTTATTCTTCGCCTGTGTACTCTTAACAATATTCAGCCAGTCACGGCTGGGACCTCTGGAATTTTGAGAGGTGATAATCTCGACCTGATCTCCATTCTGTATCACATAATCAATTGGAACCATCCTGCCATTCACTCTTGCTCCCACCATCTTATTGCCGACCGCACTGTGTATGCTGTAGGCAAAATCAATTGGATTGGAGCCATTTGGCAGATTTTTCACATCCCCTGACGGCGTAAAACAATAGATACTCTCGGAAAACAGATCCAGATCACTTTTGAGAAGGCTCATAAACTCTCTGTTATCTGACATATCTCGCTGCCATTCCAGAATCTGGCGCAGCCAGCTCAACTTTTCCTCCTCGCTTCTCGCCACATCCTTGCCGGTAACTCCCTGCTTATATTTCCAGTGTGCAGCGATTCCATATTCCGCTGTCCGATGCATCTCCATAGTTCGTATCTGAATCTCAAATGGCTGTCCGTTGGATGCGATCAAGGTTGTGTGCAGCGATTGATACATATTGGGCTTTGGCATGGCAATATAGTCCTTGAATCTGCCCGGTATCGGTTTATAATGCTCATGGATCACACCCAGAGCTGCATAGCAATCCTTGACATCCTTCACAATAATACGCACTGCAAACAGATCATAGATCTGATCAATCGTCTTGCTCTGATTCACCATCTTGCGGTATATGCTGAAAAAGTGCTTGATTCTTCCATCCACCCTCGCCTCAATACCACCTTCTGACATTTCATTCTGAACATCATTGATAATTGACTGCACAAACTCCTCTCTGGATTTCTTTGTCAGCGCAATCTTCTCCACCAGATCATAATAAGCCTCCGTCTCCAAATATTTTAAAGACAGATCATCAAGCTCAATCTTAATCTTGGATATACCAAGGCGCTGTGCGATCGGCGCATAGATATCCATGGTTTCTCTGGCGATCTCCTTCTGCTTTTCCGGTCTTTGATACTGGAGAGTTCGCATATTGTGCAGACGATCAGCAAGCTTAATCAAGATTACACGGATGTCCTTCGCCATGGCAAGAAACATCTTCCTTAAGTTCTCCGCCTGAACCTCAAGCCTATCCATGGAATATGATAACTGCGTCAGTTTAGTAACACCATCCACCAATAGTGCCACCTCGTCGCCAAAGATCTCGGAAAGCTCCTGCTTTGTCATAACAGTGTCCTCCACCACATCATGCAGAAGACCTGCCGCTATCGTCTCCTTGTCAAGCTCCAGCTCCGCAAGAATAATTGAGACACAAAGCGGATGAATAATATAAGGCTCGCCAGATTTGCGTAGCTGACCCTCATGCGCATCCTTCGCCACCTTATATGCTTTCTCTATCATAACCAGATCGGTGGATGGATGATACTTTAGAATCTCCTTTATCAAAGAATCATAAAGCTCTGCCGGATCAGTAAAATCTGCCGGCTTTAGCAGAGAATCACTATCCGAGGCAGCAGTTATTTTGCTTTCTTTCTTAACCAGATTCATATCCTTTTTCTCTGCCATAAGATCCACCTTTCTGTTTTTTCATTTCTATCACTAAATTAGATTCTGTACATAAGTATATCGGCTTCTGTCGAAAAATGCAAGCATATGTTGTGATGCCTTTCCCCAGCCAAATAAGCATGGCTGCCATTTATCCTATAAGACTATAGATTTCGTATCCATGTTCCCGCGAGCTCTATCCAGCCCTGTACCTCAGGGATAATCGTATTACCTCCTTTTGATGTCGTCTCAGCATTTGCAAGAGAAAGACCATGACTGCCTCTTGGATAGATATGAAGCTCAAATGGCACCTTCTTCTCACGCAGAGCGGAGGCAAAAAGCATACTGTTCTCCACCGGCACACTGCCATCCTCATACGTATGCCAGAGAAAAGTAGAGGGGGTATCCTCCGTCACCTGAAGCTCCAACGACACCAGTTCCTCGTATTCTTTCTTCTCCCCAAGCAAAGATACAATAGATCCCCTGTGTGCAAACTTACCTGATGTTATCACAGGGTAACATAAGACTAACCCAGATGGCTTTATCATCTCTGGCTTCGCGTCAAGCGGCTGATATATAAACTCTTTATTATAAAAAACTCCCACACTCGCAGCCAGATGTCCTCCCGCAGAGAACCCCAAAACTATCACCTTCTTGGGATCGACATGCCATCTTTGTGCATTTTCTCGAATTGTCAGCACTGCCTTCGCCGCCTCAAGCTGTGGTCTTGGAAACTCTGCTTGTGGCGCACAGGTATAATAAAGTACAAATGCCTGAAAACCCATAGCGTTCATCTGAACAGCTACCGCCTCCGCCTCTCTGTCAGAAGTATGCCTATATCCACCTCCCGGACAGATAAGCACTGCTGGACGCACACGATTCTCATCGATTGCCGGATAATTATCTAACACATAGGTGACAAGATATGGATGACATTTTCCTCCATTATTTCCATCTATTACCAGATCTATTCTCTCACAAATCATATTACTCCTCATTTCTGCGGTTTTGCGCATTATATTTTCATCTATTCCATATATGAAAAGGCAGGGCACACCCTGCCTATCCAACACGAATCCTTATCTATCCACATCTATTTGCCATCATAACAGATAACGGAAGCCACATCTCTTCCTCCTAAGCGCTCTCTGCCCTTTAATCCAGCGAGCTCCATAAGGAATACAATTCTGACCACCTCACCGCCAAGCTGTTCCACAAGCTTAATAATCGCCTCTATCGTGCCTCCGGTCGCAATTAAATCATCAATAATCACAACTTTCTGCCCCGGCTGAATTGAATCCTTGTGCATCTCTATAGTAGCGCTGCCATATTCTAGATCATAGCTCATCTCCACTGTCTCACAGGGCAGCTTTCCCTTCTTTCTAACTGGAACAAATGCTTTGTGCATATTATAGGCAATCGGTACACCAAAGATAAATCCCCGTGACTCAGGTCCGACAATCACATCAAAATCCACATCCTTCAAATTCTCCTGCATCTTATCAATCGCCAGATGAAGCCCGTCTGCATCTTGAAGTACCGATGTGACATCCCGAAAGATAATCCCCTCCTCTGGAAAATCTGGTATACTTCTTACATAGTCCTCAACACTTTTCATAGCTCTTAAGCCTCCCTGTACTTCTTTGTAATATAGTCCTTTGCAAACTCCACATTCTCTGGCTTTGTACCCTCAAGAAGAATATGAATCAGCGGCTTATGTGTCTTTACAAGACTCATAAGTAGATTATAATTAAGATTGCCCTCCCCCGTAATCTTGCTTATCACCTTTCCATCCTCAATCACAAAATCCTTGGCATGAATCGCAGCAATCTCATCTCCAACCAACTCAAACGCTTCTCTCAGCATTGCGTCCTGATCCTTATAATTATCCATCGAGATCACGTTGACTGGATCAAAAATAATCATTAAATTGGGAGAATGAATCGCATCCAATACCTTTCTTGCACGCCTGCAATCATAAACAATATGATTGTAGACCGGCTCAATCGCAAAGATCACTCCCATCTTCTCTGCATATTCCACTATCTCACGGCAGCTCTCAATAAAAACCGCAAGAGACTCCTCCGAATGATTTGCCTCCTCATAGCGGTACTCCTCATTGACAGCACCTGTCTCTGTGCCAACCATGCCACAGCCTAACAGGGCAGCAAAACGGATATTCGCCTTATACGTCTCCTTTGTCTTTGCGAGCCTTTCCTTATTCGGATCAGCTAGATTGAGATAGCAGCCCAACACTGACACATCCACCTTATTCTCGGCAAATACCTGCCGCATATACATCGCCATGCCCGGTGTCATCGCCTCATTATTGACATTAAAATCGCGGATCGCCTTTTTCAGGGCTAACTGTGTACAGCAAAATCCCTTTTTGCTCATATTCGCCACCCATTCCTCAAAGGGTGCCTCCTCCATATCATGCCCTCTAATCCCTAAGCGCAGTGTATCTGTCATCGTCTCTCCTCCATTCCGTGCAACGCACATTCTATTTTCTATCTGAAATAAGAGTATCTATATTCTCCATCATCAAGATCTCGCTCTCGCAGCCCTCAACCTTAACATTTTCAATCTCCAAGGTTGCTATATTATTCGCATAAATTCCCTGCTTCACGGTGGGCACAATTCCCTCCATCATGGCAGGCACACCCATCATCGGTTTTTCTGCATAGGTGACAGAAATATTCTTCATCTCCACCTTCTCTATCTTCCGCTCCGGCAGCCCATACAGAAAAGCCGCCGCCACATGGCAATTTGTGCAGACAATATCACGAAAAGCAAGCTTTTTAATATAAGGTGTGCGCTCATCTACCGGAAGCTCCTCCTTTGACCGCACATACTCTGTGGTCCCATCTGGATCACAAAAATAGAAGGAATTAATTACAAATGGCGTCATCACCTGATCCATGTGAATATTTTCAAACAGCACATCATCAACTATGGCATCCTCCCCGCGCCCTCTTCGAGTCTTGATGCGCAGTCCCCTGTCTGTGTTGATAAACAGGCAATCTCTCACCGTCAGATTCTTGACACCTGCTGCCATCTCACTGCCTATCGTGATGGAGCCATGTCCATCCCTCATACAGCACTGGCGGATCATCAGATTCTTGGAAGGAACCTTGTATTTCGCCCCCATATAGATCTTGCCTGATTTAATTGCAATACAATCATCTCCAAGCGAAAAATACACACCGATAATCTCCACATTCTCACAGGACTCTGGATCAAGTCCATCTGTGTTCGGAGAATCCTTTGGATTCAGAATCCTCAGATCGATAAACCTAAGATTTTTCGAAAAATAAGGATGCAGATTCCATGAAGGGCTGTTCATAACCTGAATCCCCTGAACTGTCATATTTTCACAACGGCTCATAAAAATCTGTCTTGGGCGCCATGCAATCCTTCTGATCTTTGGATTCTTCCACCAATTTTCATGATTTGCACACCCGTCAATTACACCTTTGCCATAGATCATAACATTTGACACATTTATACAGGTGATAATGGCAGCAAACATATCCAGAGGATTTCCCTCCCAAGTGCCCAGATTATATTCGCTTTTCTCATCATAGCTCTCAATAAGCCCCGGCATCACGGCAAATCTCTCCCTCTCCGTAAATGCTGATAGGACAGCTCCCTCTGCAATCTCAAATCTAATATCACTCTTCATAAAAAGGGAGGTAATTTTATACACTCCCGCAGGCACCAAGACCCGCCCATCCTTCGGGCAGGCATAGATCGCCGCCTGTATACTAACTGTATCATCACGCTCCCCGTCACCGAGCGCACCGAAATCCCGCACATTGAGCGTATAACTCTCATAATCCGTCCGAAGAATCACTGTCTCGGAGATCTCATCCCCACATTTAATATAGATGCTGTATTCTGTATCTGGCTTCAGCCCGCCAACCGTATGTACAACCTTATCCGTCTTTTCTGCCAGCTTGCCATCTACATAGATCTCATACTCCTCCTCCAACTGAAAAATACCAGAATCTTTACATTCTAATGTAAAGCTGCGCGCCTCTTTAAATATAATATCAAATTTCATATCTGCCAAAACCCTCCCTGTCCACTATAATGCTCTCTGATATTCCTCATAAGCAAGGTGCATCTCCTGCGGCATCCCTGTCAAATCTTCCTCTGACGCCATCGCTGCCGCCGCCTCATACATCGCCTTCCCTATCCCAAGATATTTCTCGGCAAGCACTGCTTTCATGCGGCAGCCCTTCAATATTGCGTAGGAAACCATAAAAGAACCCGCTATGTCAGGAGGATTTCCTCCACCCACGGGCACATCAAGCCTGTCTGCAAGCATACAGGTTTCCTCACTATAGTTTGAAAGTACAATACCAAGAACCTTTTTGTACAAGCTCTCAAAATACTTGTAGTGCTCAAATATCTCCTGCGACATCACGGACATAGTATCAATCAAGCTTAACAGATACAATGCTGCCTTCGGCAGATATAATTCCTGATGTTCCCTATAAAATTCCTTATCTATCGCTCTAAAATGGTCGCGGATCGCATTGTAATTCTCCTTCTTTCCATCTTCTGTGTCATGTTTCATCATGGTGGGAAGAATCTTATAAGCCTCCTCCACACTGTTCTTGGAGGGATCACTCTCCAAACACTCCTTAATATACTCCCTGTAACTCATTCTGCTATCCCTGCCTTTCTTTCCTGTCCAATTGTTGCCTAGCCATATTTGGCTTATTTAGTAAGAATAACCAGTTGTATATGTTAAGGATACCATTTTCGACATTGGGTGTCAATTATAAATGTTGTTCTTCTCCACTTTATATCCACATATGGTAATCTGTATTTTTTCTATGCCACGATATTCATTGATTGATGGATAATACAGCGCAGATATCACACTTCCGGCATGTACCTCGCCAATAAATTCTTCTGCATCTCCAAAATATACCGCTTCCATCTGGCAACCATTTTTATCTTCTACCATCATCTTGACAGCATTGTGATTCTGACCTATAAGCCTAAGACTTCTGACACAAATATCCTTTTCTGCAAACAATGGCTTTTCATTTCCTCTGCCAAATGGTTCCAGAACAGAGAATCCACGAATCAATTCTTTTGTGATATACCCCAACGGCATCTGCACATCGATCCAGCGCTTACAAGTGTAATCCTCAGGTGTCAGTGTACAATTCTCATTCAGCGCTTTCTTAAATGGCTCTAGGTTCTCCTCCCGAAGCGACAGCCCTGCTGCCATTGGATGCCCTCCAAATTTATCCAGATATTCCCGGCATTTTACCAGCTCCTCAAACATAGAATATCCCTCTATCGATCGTCCAGATCCCTTTAATCCCTGCTCTGTTTTTGTCAGCACAAACGCTGGCTTATAATAATGCTCCTTCAATCTGCCCGCAATAATTCCTGCAAGGCTCTCATGACATTCTGGCAGATAGACGACAAGAACCTTGTCCGTCGCGCCGGACTTATCAAGAATCTCACACGCCTTCTTCGTCTCCCGCATCGTCAGAAGCTTCCTGCTGTCATTGAGAGCTTTCAATTCTCCTGCCATTCTGTCCGCCTCACTCTTCTCCTCACACAAAAGCAGGGACAGCGCACGGTTTGCCGTATCCAGCCTTCCACCAGCATTCAGACACGGAGCAATAATAAATCCAATATGATAGGAATTCAGTGCATTGGGATCAATCCCATTGACGTACATTAATGAGCGAAGCCCCGGATAATCTGACTGCCTTAAACGAATCAGCCCCTCTTTTACGATAATCCTATTCTCATCCCTAAGCTCCATCACATCCCCCACTGTCGCCACGGCTGCAAACTCTAAGAGCTTATATGCTTCCTGTGCCGAAATGCCAAGTCTTTCATACATTGCCTGTATTAACTTATAAGCTATTCCCGCGCCGCACAGCTCTTTAAAGGGATATGCACAGTCCCTCTGCTTGGCATTAATCACGGCATCTGCCGGAGGCACAAGATAAACTCTGCCCGCCTTATCTTCCTCGTAAGGAACATCATGATGATCGGTGATAATCATTGTTATGCCAAGCTCTTTGGCATATATGGTCTGATTCATGGCGGCTATGCCATTATCGCAGGTGACAATCGTGTCCACATTGTCCTCCTTTGCCTTCTCTATCAGACGCTCATTAATTCCATAGCCATCATGCATCCGGTGCGGGATTTCACTGTCAACCTCCGCTCCACATCGCTTCAATCCATTTAATAAAATACATGTCGCATTCACGCCATCCGCATCATAATCACCGATAATGCGAATTTTTTTCTTCTCTGCAAGCTTTTGTTCAAGGATCTCCACGGCCTTGTCCATATCCTTAAGTAGCCACGGCGAATACATGTCCTCCTTTGTCCCACATAGATATTTCTGGATCTCCTCCTCCCCCACCACATCCCGGTTCCTAATCACACGCGCCGTCACTGGATCGATGGAAAAACGCTTTCCTATCTCGGCAAAATCCGCTCTTTTACTGTATATCATCCACTTTTCCATAGTTTACCTCTTTCAGCCACTTATCGTATCATTATTATATCTGCCGCACAACAAAAAAACAAGTACAATAGGCTTTACGCCGACAGCTTTTTGTAGTACACTATTGATCATCATAATAAAGCGAGGTAGCCCATGAAAAAGCTTTTTCGTATTGGAAATCAGTTTTTATATAAAATGAAGCATGATTTTGTCAATGCTTTTGCTGCACAGTCAGCACTGTTTATCCTGATCTCGGTCTTTCCTATTATAATGACTTTATTAAACCTGATTCAGTTTCTTCCTGTGACAAAATCAGATTTTCTGCGTTTTGTCATAGAAGTGATACCAGATAACTTTACTTCGCTCGCCGTCAACATTATAGAAGATCTATATCTAAAATCTTCTGGCACTTTGCTTTCCTTATCTGCCCTTATCACCGTCTGGTCAGCTTCACGGGGCACTATGGCAGTTATCAACGGACTCAATTCTGTGTATGATATTGAAGAGAACAGAAATTATCTGGTTCTTCGCATTGTGTCCTGCTTTTATACTATCACTTTTGTGATAATTATATTATTTACCCTTATGCTTCTGGTATTTGGAAACAGCATCTATTCTGTGATCGCAAGCCGCTTTCCTATTCTGCGTGCTCTTGCCGCCACATTTATTAGCCTGCGCACATTGCTTGCACTGGCTCTTTTGATGTGCTTTTTTTCCTTTATCTACACAGTTATGCCAAGCCGAAAGACAAATTTTATCAAACAACTTCCGGGGGCTTTGTTCTCCTCGGCAGGCTGGATGATCTTTTCTTTCGTCTTTTCTGTATATATAGATAACTTCAGCAATTATTCTTACATGTATGGAAGCCTTGCTGGTATTGTAATTTTAATGTTATGGCTTTATTTCTGCATGTACATCCTGTTTCTCGGAGGAGAGATCAACGCATTTTTTGAGCCAATGATCGCTCATACTTTAGCGGATCTCAGCCTCCGCAGACGAAGAAGAAAAAATATGAAAAAATAGACCGACGCTTTAGTTCGCATCAGAAAAAGGCTTTATCTCAATTCCCTGATAGAAAAACTTTAATATATCCTGATAAGACATCCCCTGATCTGCCATTGCCTTGGCGCCATTCTGGCTCATGCCTGCCCCATGCCCAAAGCCTCCGCCGTCAAGACGATATCCAGTCACTGCACCATTCTCCAAAATCTCTCTGACAAGAAAGAAACCGCTGGGCAGCAGGGAAAAATCTGTGAGCACTACCCCGTCTTTTCTGTGAAGTGAAAGACCAAGCGGACATAAAAATTTTCGAATTTGATACTCCTTCTCAATCACTACACTACCTTTTTCCCCTATCACAGTGATCGCCTTCGCCACACCATTCTTGCCCCTCATGCTGACCTCTAAACCTGTCACCTTTCCCACAGCATCAGACAGCCCTGCCACGCTGACACAATTATCCAGTGCCTCAAGGGAAAAATTCACATACCAGCGATACCATGGAAAATCCTTTTCATAAGCAGGATACTCCCAATCCGTGATAGCACTGAAGAAATCGCTCTCTCCTTCTTCCTGATATACACGCCTTCCCTGAATATAAGGAAGAGAAAAATCTGCAGACCAGATATCCGCATCTGTCGTAAATCCACAAGAAGTAGAAAAATAATATGCCTGAACAATCTCACCCTCATAACTCATAATCTGTCCCTTTGTCTCATCAACCGCCCGATTGGACATCTCTGCAGAAGGATAATTATTATAGACCTGATAACCAGAACTGTCGTCTACATGTGCCCCATATGCACTTAAGCTATTTGCCAGTATATGGCGGCATGCATAGCTTCTGGCACAGACTGCCTGTGCCTTTAATGCCTCCACTCCATAGCTCGCCGGCATCTCACTGGGCACTACAAAATACAGATACTTCTCCAGATCAACCTCATTGACCAGCGTAAGCCCACTCTCTTGTCTGTCAATCTCAAAACTTCCATAATAAGAGGGATTTCCCTGAGCACGCTGCAAGGACGTCACGGTGATCATTCCCTCTCCACTCTCTGTGGACAACCTCACTCTGCCTGACGCAAGCTCCTCACTATTTATATCAAGCACCAGCTCCGCTCCCGGCTCAATTCGCCTCTGCTGTTCCCCATAAACAAGATTCATTGCCTCAGAAGAAAGAAAGACAAGTCTTTCATGTGTCTCTCCCTCATAGTGATCTCCACGGATCAACACGCGAATCAAGGTGGCTTCCACCTCTTCCTTTATCACAGCACCGCACACCTGCCCATCACCCACTATAAATTCCTGAAGATCATAGCCGACCAAAATACTTCTATAATCCTTCTGTGCAAGCTCTCCATATACCTGATACGCAGCAAAATGCTCGGACAAAGGAAGTTTTCCATATCCCTCAATCTCAATAAAATCCTCTCCCACTGCAAGGACTCTGCCACGTATGGTATCTTCCTTCAACCCAATTCGCACTGCATTTCCGTTTTTCACCTCAATATCCGCAAGTGTATCCTTAATCTCTGTGACACCCTCCGCCTGTACCTGCATTAATATCCCATCCGCCATAAAAATTAGCAGATTATCCTTTGCCGACACAATCCAAGCATTTTCAAAGCTCTTTCTTTCCTCCTTGGTCTGCTCTGGTGTGGCTGCGGGCTTCTCCGTGCGAAAAACCATCGCACATACAATTAAAAGCAATACAACAGAGACATAAAAAGGCGCCTTGGACAATTTTCTTTTCTTCCTTCTTGAATATCTCACAGTTTTTCGGCTCATATAACGATAGCTCCTCCTATCAATGTTTCATCTATTATATGAGAACAACCTATAAACCATGCTAGAAGTTTGTACCAGTCTTTCACTAACTCCCATCTGCCTGCTTTAGCAGACATACAATTCAGTATGTGAAATTTTTATTTCACACTATTTTTATTATATTTAATGAATCAAAAAAGATGCCACAAGCCACATACGCCACTTCTACAACATATTTTCTCTGTATATGGCTATGCAATCGAGCAAGGAAGATGTTTTCTCTGCGCATAAAAAGAGCCATGCTCCACGCATGACTCTTTGTTTTTCTTTTGTTATGCCCCAAAATGCCGGTTCCTATTATTTGACGCCTAGCAAAGCTAGGTGGGCAACCGCAACTGACAGTCTGCCTTCCACTCATAAGGAGGCTTGACATCGTGCCAGCGATATAGGAATCCCGTAATCGTACACGTAGGTTCAAAGAAATAGGAGTATCGAACATCTCAGGAAGCATAAGCTTTTAACTACATTTATTATAATCTAATTTACCCAATTTTTCAAGGATTTTCTCTTAATATTGAAAATAACATTTATTTCCAAGATAGTCTTCTTCTATTCATCATTTCCCAGATAGTGCATCTTTCCCTTCATATCCTTCGGCTTCTCTCCAACCTCAAAGATATCCATCTTAACTGCACTCTCAAATTTTTTTGATGTGCGGCTCGCACATTCTGGGCAGTATCTTCCAAAACGGATCTCTGCATTGCACAGCTCACAGCGAATAAAAATATTCGATTCCTCTGGAATTTCAAGTCTTCCATCCTTCAAATACTGTGTAATCTGCTTCATACTGACACCTGTGGCAGCACTGACCATCGCCATCGTAGCCGTCCCATGCTCCCAGATATAATTCTTTACTCTGTGAAACATCTCGTCATCGATCGGCGTACACCGCGCACAATAGCCATAGCCAAACCCATAATAATAAAACATTGTACCACAGAATTTACACGTTCTGATTTCCTCCTTGAATTGTCCCTTTTCTCCAACTCTGGTCATGAAATACCCTCCCTTTCATCTGAACAGTGCTGCATCCGTGCCTCACCTATAGATTTCCTAAAAGTCAAAGCAAATATTCTCAATCTGCCCTGTAGTTTGCACAATACATAATTCTCAATTTTATATTAACACATTTTCCGCCGATTCACCACAATTTTTTATAGAAAACAACCTTATTTTTTTTCAATATAAGACCAATTTCCTAATAATCTAGTTTTACTTTTTATATACCTGAACAACAACCTTAGTAGCATATTTCCTCCATGCAAGACTGCACACTAAAAAACCGCTCCATAACACACGGAGCGGTTTTCTTCATCTCTCTATTTCTCAGGCAGATTATAATGCACTAACAAGCTTCTTCAATGCTTCCAATGCCTCATCAGGAAGCTTATCGTAGCCTTCTTTCTTAGTTGAGAAGTCCTCTACAGCCTTCACACGTGTCTGCATAGCATTCTTCAACTGGTTCTTGTAATCTGCATCATTAAAGTCTGGTGTAAAGTCACCTGTTTTGCCTGACCAATCATGCATAATCTCAATATCCTCAAAAGGTCCCCACTGCTCAAACTGCGCTTTTCCTTCTACAATAGTCTCAAGAATTCCAAGTGTATCGGCAGGTTTTACCTTCTTGCCCATAAAGTCTCCTGTGTTGACAATATAGCAATCTACGTTCTTCTCCTGTACCAGCTTCTTGAACTTCTCATAGTCATTAACCAGAGGATAGGTTCTGAAAGGATTTGCATATGGCACAATACGAATTGCGTTCAAGTCAGTACCTGCCGCAACACGCTCTGCGGAAGATGTCTTTGTGGCAAGTGTAGCTCCCATAACGGATGCAAGTGCAGCTCCCTTTAACTTAACTATCGGAGGAATGGTAGGGTCCTTCATAATCCAGAATATAGCATTAACAGGAGCGTCAATCTTATCCACACGGTTCGGAGACCACAGCTTAGATTTAATTGCACGACCATTGCCGTTTCTGATATCCTCTGTCACAAGCTGAACCTTGCCATCTTCATCCAGTGTAGCAGAACAGTTCTGGGCAGTCAGAAGATACTTGTTGTCTGGGCAACCTGTAGGATAATCTGCCGTCTTGTCAAAATAAGTAGGCTCAAGGGCAACAGATGCACAGGTATCTGTATTGATAATAAATGCATCATCATGAAGAACCTTGATATCGTACTTGCCATTGTGCTTTGCATGTGTCAATGTGGACTTGCCAGATCCAGACAGACCATATACAGAAGCTACAAACTTGCTGCCGTCTGCCAATGTGTACTCCTTCTGTCCGCCGTGGCAGGAAGCATAACCATTTCTATTTGCAATCGCCCATGCCATGGTAAGTGTACCCTTCTTGTGCTCTCCAAAATATCTCATACCAAGAATTGCTGCGCAGTTCTCATTGGTGTCAAAATAGCAGAGAGTAAGCGGATCGCTTAAGCAGCTATAATCAACGTCAGGACGGTTGCCCGGTATCCACTGTGGATCAGAGAAGATGTAGATATCTGCTTCCTTTCCATCTCCCACCGCCTTAGAATTTTTGTACATCTTTACATATTCATCAGACATATACTGGAAATTGATCATCCAGTTGTAAAGCAGATTCTCCTCTCCTTCTGGGATCAGAAGATGTGCTTTAACCATAAATTCCGGATCAAGACCTACAAAGCACTCTGCATGGTACATAGTCTTCCAGCGTGTCTCGTAAACAGCATCCATCACTACCTTATCCAGCTTAGCATCATCTACGCCCGGCTCGCCCTTAATGCGGCGTGCTGTTGCATAACGTCCAGTAACAGCGCCATCATTAAATAAAAGAACCTTTGCATCCTTGTCAAGACCAAATTCTTCTCCTCTATATACAGGCATGTCCGTCACGATCGTTCCGGGCGAATTTTTCGCCATATCATAAGCTTCCTTTAAGGTATTCACCTTCACTACATTGTTTCCATAAAAGGCAGCCTCAATAATAGAACGAGTCTTGGAAAAACCAACTTTTCCAGCGCCTATCTCGCTGATTGGATAATAAGCTTTTGTTGCCATCGTATTTCCTCCTTCAATAATGAAAAATTTGTATTTATTATCTCATTTCAGGAAAAAAAAGTCAAGCGGACAAAGGGAGAAAATCTATTAAATAACTATAAAATATTGTAAACTCTCTACTATCAACTCTTCTTTTTTTATCCATCTATACTGTCCGCAACCCCTTGGGATAATGATTTTTTAATGCCCCATTGCTCACCTTGCCCCACCCAATGCTGTATCCATCCACAAGCACCAGACACCAACCATTTGCTGGCATTTCGCAATTGTGCAGGGATATGCTTTCTCCACGCAGATATGCCTTAACAGATTCTGAGTCCGAAGAAAAGTGGATGGTATTTGCCACCTCTTCCTCTCGTAATGCCATAGCAAGGGCATGGGAGGGAACAAAACGGTTCTTCTTAAAAGTGCCAAGATGCAGTCCGGGGCGCTCTATCTTCAAACCTTTTAATTCTGTCATAACTTCTGGAACCAGATATAGCTGATCACCGAATAAAATATAATTTTCTTTTGGAAAAATTAATCCCATCTCTTTTTTAAATGCCTCATAGTCTGGCATTTTATCTGTCAATGTTTTAACAGAAGGACTCGACATCGGTTCTGCTTTATATTCTCCCTTTTTTAGCACAGCTAGAAAATGCCCTTCTCCACTCAGATGATGAGGATATAATCGATATGCTCCGGGTATACGACAGGGGGTAAAGCTTTCTGGCACCTGCCGCACTATCGGCAGATATTCTTTATGCGCCTCCAAAAAAGCCTCTATCACCTCCTCATCTTCCTCCACAGAAAAGGTGCAAGTGGAATAGACCAGATAGCCGCCGGGACAGAGCATCTGATGTGCCGCCTCCATAATTTTTTTCTGGCGATCCGCACACATACTCACATGATCCAGCGACCACTCTGCTCTGGCATTTTCATCCTTTCGAAACATTCCCTCTCCTGAACAGGGGGCATCAACCACAATACGGTCAAAAAATTCGGGAAAATATAAAGCAAGTCGTTCTGGTGCCTCATTTGTCACCACCGTATTGGTAAGCCCCATGCGCTCTATATTCTGAGACAGTATCTTAGCTCTCTGTGGATGAATCTCATTAGATAGGAGAAATCCTGTATTCCCCAGCTTTGCACCAATATGAGAAGTCTTCCCTCCCGGAGCGGCGCACAGATCCAGCACTCTCTCACCGGGCTTTGGCATCAGTAATTCCACTACAGCCATGGCACTTGGCTCCTGAATATAATAAAGTCCTGCTTCATGCAAAGGATGCTTGCCGGGATGTTCCTCTGCCCTATAATAAAATCCTGTATCACACCACTCTACCGGAGATAGATGAAAATCTACAGCCGTGTTCCATGCCCGTCCACTCAGCTTTATCGTATTGATTCGCAGCCCATATGTCCGCTCCCAACTATAGCTTTTCAGAAAATCTGAAAATTCCTCCTTAAGCTCATGCTCCATGCGCTTAAGAAATTCTTCCGGTAATTCTACCTGATGCATATTGACGAATCCTTTCTTTCGTTCTATGATAAATGGTATTTATATATAGAAGGAGATACCATTATGCCCACTGTCAATCCAATGCTCTATCATGCACGCCCAGAAGTAGAAACAGGGCGTCCTGCCATGGAAATCCATACCTATGATATTCTTGATAAACTTCATATCCCTTTTCTGCGCATCGATCACGATGCACTCTATACCATGAAAGATTGTTCTTATATAGATGCAATGCTTGGCACTGAAGTTTGCAAAAATCTATTTCTGTGCAACAGCCAAAAAACTTCGTTCTATCTTCTTATGATGCCCGGCACCAAAAAATTTAAAACCTCTGTTTTCTCCAAGCAAATTGGAAGCTCACGCCTCTCCTTTGCCCCTCCTGAATATATGCATGATCTTCTTGGACTAGCTCCCGGATCGGTGACAATCCTTGGACTTATCCATGATACCAAGCATCGCGTCCGCCTCTATATGGATAAAACCATTGCAGAAAGCACCTATCTTGGCTGTCATCCATGTACCAATACAGCAAGCTTGCGGATCAAAACACAAGATATTTTTGAGAAATTCCTGCCCTTCACCGGACATACTGCAGAATTTGTTGAGCTGCCAGACGATCCTTTATAAACTTCCTGTTTTTATTCCTGTTTCTGCGCAATCTCACCTTGTTTTTTATAAATACTGTTCTGCGCAATCACACCGCGAACCATGGAGAGCGGATATATATTGACATTTCTTCCCACCACGGTTCCGGGATTTAACACGGTGCCACAGCCAACCTCCACATAATCACCGAGCATCGCACCAAATTTTTTCATGCCCGTTTCCAGATCTCCTTCTGGTGTATGCAATACCACCAGTTTCTTGTCTGATTTCACATTTGAAGTAATGGAGCCTGCTCCCATATGAGAACAATAACCTAAGATGGAATCACCGACATAATTATAATGTGGCACCTGAACCTTGTTAAATAAAATTACATTCTTAAGCTCAGTAGAATTTCCCACCACAGCACCCTCACCCACAATAGCGTTGCCGCGAATAAAAGCGCAGTGACGGATCTCAGCACCCTTGCCAATAATCGCCGGTCCATGAATCGACGCTGAGGGAGCAACATTTGCATCCTTCGCGATCCAGATATCCTCCCCCTGCTGTATGTACTCCTCCTTTGATAGCTGGCTGCCAAGCACACGGATAAATTCACCGATCTTTGGAAGAGCCTCCCACGGATATATAGTCTCACCAAGCAGCTCAGAAGCGATTGTCTGAGAAAGATCATATAAATTCACTGTCTTCATAGTATCATACATAGTTCTAACTCTCCTTTATACAAATACATTTTTAAACCATTGTTTCCATATGCAATCCAATCATAACAATCAAGCAAGGCCGCTGTCAAGTATTGTTTCATAAAAAAGTACTCATCTAAATACTATTTCTCTTGCGTTTTTTCACTGATATGATATAATCATAGAAATGCAATCTTCCCTGTAGTCAAAAACCTCGCTGCAAGCAACAGGGCATTAAATTTGTAACGCTCCAAGAGGCAGAATATTTGATCCTCGCTGCAGTCGCCATATAACTGCAAGAGTCACTTGGCTCGTTGCTCGCGGGAATTAACCAGAAAATGAGGACTACCCCATGTATTATGCCGAGATAAAAAAACATGATATCGCCAACGGAACTGGTATCCGTGTCTCTTTGTTCGTGAGTGGATGTACACATCACTGCAAGAACTGTTTTAATCAGGAGACATGGGATTTTCACTATGGAAGAGAATTTACTGACACAACTACTGAAGAAATCCTTGATGCACTTAAGCCTTCCTATATCGCTGGTCTAAGTATACTTGGCGGGGAGCCATTTGAGCACATCAATCAGCAGGGGCTTCTTCCTCTTCTCAGAAAAGTGAAAAAGACATATCCTCAAAAGAATATTTGGTGCTACACCGGATATCTCTATGATCGCGATATTATCGGGGAGATGTGCCACAAATGGGAAGAGACAAGAGAGATTCTCTCTTATATCGACATTCTGATTGATGGAGAATTTATAGAAGAGCTGAAGCAGGCAAATCTGCTCTTTCGTGGCTCTGCTAATCAGCGATCCATTCTGGTACAGGAATCCTTACAATCAAATTCTATCGTTCTTTGGACACCGCCAGATGAATAATTTCAGCACACATTTTACGGAGACAGCCGTGTTTTCACAGATGTCTCTTTCTTTATGCACACAAGATATAAAAGCAAATAGATAAAGCACAGAAATGGAGAGTATTATGTTAAAAGGACCTGTTCATATTAAAAAATTAAAGGAAAATGCTATTCTTCCCACTTATGGTACAGAATTTTCTGCCGGCGCCGATCTGTACGCCTGTATTTCTGAGCCTGTCACTCTGAATCCGGGAGAGACTATCCTGATTCATACTGGAATAGCCATGGAGATACCAGAAGGCTTAGTAGGTCTTATCTATGCAAGGAGCAGCCTTGCAGTAAAGAGCGGGCTGGCCCCTGCCAACAAGGTAAGTGTGATTGACTCTGATTATAGGGGGGAACTTATGATCCCCATTCACAATCACTCACCACACAATCAGATCATTGAACCTGCTGAGCGGATTGCGCAGATTATCTTTACCCCATATTATATGGCACAATTTGAGGAAGTTGAGGAGCTGCCAGACACTGCTCGCGGCACAGGCGGCTTTGGTTCTACCGGAAAGTATTAGAATTTGATTCCAACTGTGTGATTCACACAGATGAAAATAAATTTATGGAGGCAAAACTATGAGACATTTATTAAACCCATTGGATTTCTCTGTGGAAGAGCTTAATGAGCTGATGGATGTGGCACTGGATATCAGCAAGCATCCCGACCAGTACTCTGAGTGCTGCAAAGGAAAAAAGATTGCCACTCTCTTCTATGAACCGAGTACCCGAACACGCTTAAGCTTTGAAGCCGCCATGCTCAATCTCGGAGGCAGTGTCCTTGGCTTTTCTTCTGCCGCATCAAGCTCAGCTTCCAAGGGTGAAAGTGTTGCTGACACCATACGTATGGTTTCCTGCTATGCAGATATCTGTGCTATGCGCCATCCAAAGGAAGGTGCGCCGTTAGTCGCTTCCCTTCACTCCTCCATTCCTGTTATCAACGCGGGAGACGGCGGACATCAGCACCCGACACAAACTCTCACCGATCTGATGACCATTCGCACCTTGAAAGGACGCCTTGACCATATCACCATAGGTCTTTGCGGGGATCTGAAATTCGGACGAACCGTACATTCCCTGATCAACGCGCTGGTGCGCTACGAAAATGTCCGTTTTGTCCTTATCTCTCCCAATGAGCTGCGTATACCAGATTATATCCGTCAAGAGGTACTCTCCGACAATCACGCTGAATTTAAGGAGGTAACACAACTTGAGGAGGTTATGTCAGAACTTGATATTCTTTATATGACCCGCGTGCAGAGAGAGCGCTTCTTTAATGAAGAAGAATATATACGCATGAAAGATTGTTATATTCTCGATGCCAAGAAAATGGAACTTGCCAGATCGGACATGCTGGTGCTTCACCCCCTTCCCCGCGTCAATGAGATCTCTGTGGAGGTTGACAAGGACCCACGCGCAAAATATTTTGAGCAGGTGCAATTTGGCGTCTATATCCGCATGGCATTGATTCTTAAATTATTAGAGGAGGCAAGTAAATAATGTTAAACGTCGGAAAATTAAATGAAGGAGTAGTCCTCGATCATATTAAAGCTGGAAAGGCGATGGATATCTATCGCGATCTAAAGCTTGACAAGATTGATAACTGCGTTGCCATTATCAAAAATGCCAGAAGCAACAAGATGGGCAAAAAAGATATTATAAAAATAGAGACCTCCATTGACAGCATTGATCTTGATATTCTTGGTTTTATCGATCATAATATCACAGTTAATATTATTAAGGACGGCGAGATTGTCAGAAAGAAGGAGCTCGCCCTTCCAAAGAAGATTGTCAATGTGATAAAATGCAAAAATCCGCGCTGCATTACCTCCATCGAGCAGGAGCTTGAACAAGTTTTTGTTCTCACCAATAAAGAAAAAGCGGTTTACCGCTGTAGATACTGCGAAGAAAAATACGATTAAGGAGTACTTTTCATGAAATATCAAATGCTGGTACTGGATATAGACGGCACCTTAACCACATCAGATAAATCTATTTCACCTGCCACCAAGGAGGCACTGCTTAAGCTGCAAAAAGATGGCATCTATGTAGTGCTCGCTTCCGGTCGACCCACAGCGGGAATCCTGCCCTATGCCAAGGCTCTTCGGCTGCACGAATACGGAAATTATATTTTATCCTTTAACGGCGCAAAAATCCTAAATATGAAGACAAATGCCGTTATCTATGATAAAACACTTCCTCCCAGCGTGATCCCTATTCTCTATAAAGAAGCATGTGACTCCCATATCGGATTAATCAGCTATGAGGGAAATGACGCGATCGCCGCCACTCCCATCGATCACTATATGGAATATGAAGCTCGCATTAACCAGATTGCAATTCGGCAGGTGCCCGATTTCCCAAGTTATATCACATTTCCGGTAAATAAGTGTCTGATGACCGGCGACCCAGAAACACTTATCCCTGTAGAAAAACGATTGAAAAACCACTTTCATGGTCTGCTGAGCATCTACCGCTCTGAGCCTTATTTTCTGGAAATTATGCCACAGAATATTGATAAAGCCGCCTCCCTTCAACGCCTGTTAGGAGCTCTCGGCTTAAAGCAGGAGCAGATGATCTGTTGTGGAGATGGTTTTAACGATATAACCATGATAGAATTTGCCGGACTTGGCGTCGCCATGGCTAATGCACAGGAGGTCGTCAAAAAATCTGCCGATTATATCACAAGCTCCAACAACGAAGACGGCATTGTCGCCGTTATCAGAAAATTTCTAAATGGTAATGAATAGACATACAAATTTACTTTCCACTGTGTAGCACTGTACACAAAAAGGTCCACACAGAAAAACTAGCTATGTGGACCTTTTGTCAAGTGATATCTATATCAAAATACTTTAGTCTAATACTGTCATCAGAAATTCAAAGAAATTCTCTGTATCTTCCTCCCTATATAATATCTCCCTCACCAAAACCGGATAATCTGTAATAATATTATCCACATGCAAATATTTCATTCTCTCTATCTCTGTCTTGGTATTCACAGTCCAAGCGTGAATCTCACGCCCTGTCTCATGAATCTGGGTAATATTTTTCTCATTGAGCAAAGAAGAACTGATGCTGAAAAAATCCACTCTTTCATTTTGAGAAAAATCCCCATAGGCAGTAGAAAGGATATACCCTATCTTACTCTTTTCGTCAAGCTCCTTCATCTGCTCCAAAAAAGGGAGGCTTGTCGATGTATAGACACATTGATTTTCCATATTATATTCTCTGACAAGATCGGATACTTTATAGGGCAGCTCGTCATCATGCCCGTTATTTTTCAGTTCTATATTTAAATTTACTTTGTCCTTACAGTACTCCAATACCTCACGGAGCGTTGGGACATAAGCCCTTTCATGTCCCGGCATATACGCGGCGGCATTCAGCTTCTTAATCTCCTCCAATGTCATATTCCATGGACTTCT
The DNA here is from genome assembly GCA_910588535.1 of uncultured Lachnospiraceae bacterium. Taxonomy (GTDB): domain Bacteria; phylum Bacillota; class Clostridia; order Lachnospirales; family Lachnospiraceae; genus RGIG8607. The sequence goes on from CAJUOO010000004.1 coordinate 23,872, forward strand.
GCCATCATTGCAGGTTCGTTTAAAATTTTTGTCATGCAGCAGTATGACCTCTCCATCTTTGCTTAGCTGTACATCAATCTCCACATAATCTGCCATCTGCTCTATCGCAAGCTGCACGGCAAAAAGCGTGTTCTCCGGCGCTTCCATAGAACTTCCGCGATGTGCCGTTATCTCCGTCTCCACCAGCACATTTTTTGCAAGCTGGATGCCATTTTCTACCACATCATAGAGAAAAGCAAAAAATATTAATACAGACAGCACGATCAATGCCCTTCTCGTCTTCTTTCCTCTCCTGCTCCTCTGCTTCTCCTCAGATACCAAAAGCTCCGGGGCAAGCCCTGCCTCGTCCCGGTAGGTATAATACAGCCCAGTAAGAAGCGCCATGTTGCACACTCCATTCACTATGCTCGCCATTCCTAAAGCTGCTATCTCCAACCAATTATATGCTGTCAGATATAAGGCAAGTGCGATGGTCTTGCTGACAAAAAAATAGATTATCACCGCTGACAAAAAAGCAAGCGCCAACAACACTAACCGAAATATTCCATATAAAATAATATTTAAGCAAAATAAGTAAAGCACTGCATGAATGGTATGGCGCGAGACAAGGCGAAAACTCTCTTTCAAAGCCTCCTTTCCCTCTCTCTGATTTAACAGACCAAAATGCACAGTAAATAATCCCGGCAAAAATACAAAGACTGCGACCACAGCAAGAAATACTATCGTCCCACTCCATCTCGTACTTTTTCCAATTCCTTCCACAATATCATTGAGCAACTTAATATGTGTGACACTTTTTATTAACAGCACATATTGGAATACAAGCTGCAGCAATAAATTAAAGCCAATGCAGTAAAAATTCTTCACCTTTAAATAATAGCGGCATCTAATTATCCCACGGACAAAAATTCGGTTTGTCGTAAGCCTCTCACACTTCTCTCCTGCCTGAAATGCTGCAAGCAGCGCAGATGTCTCCACAAGAAGAAACAAAATCCCCACGCCTAAAATCACCAGCATAACAAGCACAGTGACAGGCTTAACCAAAAACATCCCTATATTTTTTGTAGTCAGGTAGCTGTAGCCAGAATATTGAATGGCAAGAGCCATGCCTCTTGTAAACAATGACAAAAACATGACACCTGTTGTCAAACGGTAAAGAATTTCAAATAAGAATATTTCTTTTAGATTAATTCCCAGAATCTGTATTGTTCTTTTTATTATTTTCATTATGCTATATCTCACACAATCTGTAACTATTACATGAGCAGGAGCGTAAGCCGGGTTCTGTTTTCCTGATGATCATCTATCTAGGCCCGCTGTTGCCAGCAGGCTCAAGCGACCTACCCGAAGACACGACGGGCAGCCGTATCGCCTTCTGTTCGGTCTTGCTTCGGATGGGGTTTACATATGCCCCTGCTGTCACCAACAGGGCGGTAGTCCTTTACACTGCCTTTCCACCCTTACCAGCCAGTCTTCTGTAAGAACTGACGGCGGTTTATTTCTGTTGCACTAGCCTTGGAGTCACCTCCACCGGACGTTATCCGGCATCCTGCCCTGTGAAGCCCGGACTTTCCTCACCTGCTGCCTTTCGGCATCGCAGCCGCGACCATCCGTCCTACTCATTCTGCTATTCTAACATGAAACGAAATACTTGTAAATAGACAATGTCATTTATTTAACACACGATTTTTATGATACACTCTTGTGTTTTTCTATGCCATGTTCTACAATATAGAATAGTTTCCTGCTGTTCTTTCTCGACAAAGAATCGTGTGAAATAAAAATTTCACATCCTGATTTGTACACCTGCTAAAGCAGGCAGATGAGGGAGCGTGAGAAGAACTTCTAATCACTCACAGCAAAAGCTGCTTCATGAAGAAGTACTAAATCTCACACATGAGAATGCCTGAAATACAGCATTCTATGGATAGATTTGAGATTCCGCAAAGCGGAATCATGGGAGTTAGCGTGACACAATCTACTGGATCATTACCAACGACACAGAAATGAGGAAAACGATGGCGTCAGAAACCAAATTTGAATCAAAAACAATCAGTAAACTTAAAGAACCAAAGCAATATAAAGTAGTAATGTACAACGATGACTTTACACCTATGGATTTTGTGGTAGACATCTTAAAAACTATATTTAACAAGGGACATCAAGATGCAGTGGCGATTATGATGCAGGTGCACAAGGGAGATCGTGCGATTGTCGGACAATATTCCTATGATATTGCCATGACAAAAACACAGGAAGCGATGCATCAGGCGAGAGAGAACGGATATCCCTTTCAGGTAAAAGTAGAGTCTTAATATAGGAGGAACCAGATTTGAAAATATCACAGGAGCTGGAGCTGCTGTTACAAAAATCGGCAGTATATGCAGGACAGGAGCGACATGAATATGTGACGCCAGAACATGTTATGCTAACACTGACCTATGACAAAAAATTTTCCCACTGTTATGTAAATTGTGGTGGAAATATAAAAGAATTACGAAAAGAATTGGAAGAATATCTAAGAAAGAATGTTGGTGGACTGCCAGAAACTAAGACAGAGATACCCGTGAGCTACGGGCTTCATGAAGCATTGATAGAGGCAGCTATGCAGGCAGAGAGCGCAGGGCAGCAGATGGTGGAGCTGGTGCACCTTATCTATGGCTTTTTCCGCTTAAAAGAATGTTTTGGAACCTATGTTATGCACACACAGGGAGTGGAGGAGGTAGATATGTTGACAGAGCTTCACTCCAGAAATTGGGAGGAGGAACCGAAACCTGAAGAAGCGCCAGCTTTGGAGGAAAACTCTTCTGCCTATATGACCTGTATGAATGAAGAAGCAGTTTCCATGAACCCTCTGATTGGCAGAGAGGAGGAGCTGGAGCGCACCATACAGGTTCTACTTCGAAAAGATAAGAACAATCCACTTCATATTGGGGAGCCGGGTGTGGGAAAGACAGCGATAGCCTATGGTCTTGCTGCTCGTATCAATGCGGGCAATGTGCCAGATGAGCTTAAGGGGGTGCGAATGTATGCTCTTGATCTGGGAGCGATGCTCGCAGGAACACAGCTTCGTGGAGATTTTGAAAAGCGCTTAAAAGAGGCGATGAAGCAGCTTGAGAGGGAGAATCGTCCAATACTCTATATTGATGAAATTCATACTATTGTCGGTGCGGGGGCTACCACAGGAAGCTCCATGGATGCTTCTAATCTTCTAAAGCCTTATCTGACGCGCGGAACCATCCGCTTTATCGGGGCGACAACCTTTGAGGAATACAAAAAATACTTTGCCAAGAATAAAAGTATGGTGCGACGTTTCCAGAATATTGAGATCAAGGAGCCTACCCCAAAGGAAGCTGTCGATATTTTGGAAGGACTCAAGCCATATTATGAAAAATGGCACCATGTCACATACCAAAAAGGCAGCATTGAGCATGCAGTACAATTAAGCACTCGCTATCTCAATGAGCGCTATCTTCCAGACAAAGCCATTGATCTCATTGATGAGGCGGGAGCTTACCGCGTCATGCATCCAGAAAACAGAAAAAGACAGACTGTTGATAAGAAACTAATTGAGGAGGTTCTGTCAAAAACCTGTCAGATTCCAAAACAGACAATTGAGACAGAAGAGATTAAGAAACTGTCACGCTTAGAAAAAGACCTTAAGGAACACGTATTTGGACAGATGGAGGCTGTGGAAGAACTTGCCAGTGCTGTAAAATTCTCCAAGGCAGGACTTAGGGAGGCAGAAAAGCCCGTGGCAAGTCTTCTTTTTGTGGGGCCGACAGGTGTAGGAAAGACGGAGCTTGCCCGTTCCCTCGCTCAAGTGCTTGGCATAGAGCTGATCCGCTTTGATATGAGTGAATACGCAGAAAAGCACACTGTGGCAAAGCTGATCGGCTCTCCTGCAGGTTATGTAGGCTATGAGGAAGGTGGACTTCTCACAGAGACAATACGAAAAAAGCCTCACAGCGTCCTGCTTTTAGATGAAATAGAAAAAGCTCATCCCGACATCTTTAATGTACTCCTTCAAGTGATGGATTATGCGACATTAACGGACAATCAGGGACAGAAAGCAGACTTTCGAAATGTGATCCTTATTATGACCTCCAACGCTGGAGCAAGAGAAGCAGGAAAGATGACGATGGGCTTTGGAGGAGAAACACAAAATGAGGGGGCGATTGACACGGAGGTAAAACGTGTATTCAGTCCAGAGTTTAGAAACCGCCTCGATCGCATTATTATATTCCATCCTATCGACAAAAAGATGGCGATGCAGATCACAGATAAAAAGATAACCGCTCTAAAAGAGCAGCTCACTACCAAACATGTAGATATCCAGCTATCCAAAAAGGCCAGAGAATATTTCGCCTCAAAAGGAATGAGCAAAGAATATGGTGCAAGAGAAATCCAACGTATTATAGATGCAGAATTAAAATCTCTATTAGTAGATGAGATTTTATTTGGAAAATTAAAAAAAGGCGGAAACTGCACAGTCGGCTGCGAGGATGGCAAAATAGAACTTGCCATAGAACAAGTTTAGATCACAGTAACTTTATTCCTTCTATTGAAAGAATTTCTTAAAGAATTTTATTCTGTACAAACTGCTTATTTTATGTTATACTAATCAAATTGTATGAAAAGAGAGGAGAATACATATGAGGAGAAACTGGAAACATTTTGTCATATACACGGCTTTCGCCATGTCTGTTTTTAGTCTGACAGGCTGCGGCTCTCCCTCAGGGAACCCCGGCGGCGAAGTCACTACAGCAGCTCCAAAGATGGTTCTTTCCATCGGGACAAAGGATAATCTTAAAAGCTACGATTTTACTTATGAGACAGCAACACCGGACACAGCCGGCCTGACATGGGATGCAAATAATCCAGATGCTGACACTCTGATCGCCATTATCGCGGAGGTGACAGGATGGAATCTTCATCTGGCAGAACCTGTATCTGTATCACCGGGCAGCTTTACTATCTATTTTGCTGAAGATTCTAGTATCTTTACAGGAACAGTGGATTCTTCCAAGACAGACTTTGCCATCACCGATCGCAAGGAGCTTGTGACCACCATCTTGGACAGCATTGTCGCTAATATGAATGCTGCTTACAACGAATCACTGACCATATATTTTGCCGCTGCAGATGGCGGTGATATCTCCATTCCTGAAGCGGGTATCACCATTTCCTCTTCCGAGCCTTACACGATGGAAGCTGAGGCAGAATAAGCGCAAACTTCATATAAGAGTAAAAACAAAATCATCTTTCCCATAGATTATCTATCTGTTATCTATGGGAGAGATGATTTTTTTAAGCATTTATCTAAAAAGCACCATATACAGTTATCTCAACTCTTTGATATTCTGGTATGACTCCATCATCATAAATAAATATAAGTTCGTAATTCCCCTCCTGTCCTTTTTTAGGAATCCAGCTAAATTTCCCGCTGCCTTCATAAAAAGACGCTCCCTCTGGCAGCTCCTTGGCAAATAGCTTGGGAGATAGCTTTGCAGCTCCAACTGTATAGTCCCTTTTCTCTATCGCCTCATTATAAATATACGCTTCGCTCTCCTTCTGCGCCGCCTCCAATGCAGGATTTCTTACCTTTACAGTAAAGGATATCTCCACTCCGCAGTAGCCTTCCTTTTTCTTAATTGGAATAAAGTATGGTCGATGAACCGTCAGTGGCAGAGGATAATGCTCCGTTTTCACTCGATACGTATACCCAGTATTCTGACAAGCAACCGTAGGGCTTGTATAGTAGCTGTCTGCAGGCGTGCCGGGCGCAGGTGCACCAACCTGTACATACTGTGTACGAATATCCTCCGACATATTCACCTCCTCCACTGTTGTGGAAAGGTAGGGCTCCTCTTTCCTATATTCAAGATGTGTCGGGCGCTTCCATGTATTTGTCACCATCGCAAGCGCACTGACTCCCTCACTTACATCTGCCTGTATCTTTGAAAGATTCGCGCCCTTCACATCATCGAACACGATAGGATGACGTGTATCCTCCACTTGATAAGTAAATGTAATATCTCGAAGTGTCAGATTTTCCACATGGCGGGCATACAGCCCATATGCTGGAAGGATTCCCCAATTGCTTGGTTCTGGATAGACCGCGGGAAGTTCTGGCACATTATAAGGATCGGATATCCAGCTCTTATTCTCCTGATCCCAATCCACACGTGGCAGCAACCCTTCCTCTTTTACAAAGAATGTATTGACCAGCCACGGCAATGTCTGAACAGAACTTTTTGTCTCAAACTGTGTATATTCCCAGTTTGTATTTAGCTGCCTCTGCTCCACCGCATGTTCCATGGTCAGGCCACCACGATATTGTACCTCGATATGTTCAAGAACTATATTTTTTAATTTGCTGTCCATCAAGCCCATTAAAATAATGGGATAGCGCGGATCGACGTTGGTGATCTTTATATTACTGATCTCAATATCAGATACTCTCGCCATATGCTCTGCCCCACAGGCATTGGCATATTTCTCCAGATCCGTCTCAGCGATCTCACCTGACTCATCCAGCTCATAGCCCTTGTCTTCTCTATATTTTAACTTATAATATCTGCCATCTCTATATACATAATTGGCTTCATTCTTTCGACATGGCTCCTCTTGATTCACGATCTGAATTTCTGAGTGCCCATCCACCGTCACAGTTTTGTTCTTTACATAAGAAGGAAGATACCGCTTTGCGGGATATTTTTGATAACCTTCTCTATCCGGTAACACCCACCCCACATTATCCAGCCGTACATTCCCCTCCTTGGCCAAGATAGGTTCCTCGGATGAATTTCCCGTCACTGGAAAGCGTCCTCTGTCCCCGGCGCGGATAAAGATAGGTGAACTGCTGACTTGATCCATCGTACAGTCTGTAAATACAATATCCTTCAGATCAGAGCCATCTACCGCCTCCAGTGCAAAACCGCGGGAGCGATCAAAGGATACACGTCTCACAGTGACAAGTTCATAACCACAGGTGGACTCTGTACCTAACTTTACACGAGCAGTAGGACCACAGCGATCTGTGGCGATCAATTTATCCGTCGTATATCTGCCTGCATAGACAGAACCAGCATCATAGCCACTCACTGTGCAGTCCTCAATCAATACATTCTTAATCGGCATATATAGACCAGCGCCATAGGATGCCTTCATCACCAGTGCATCGTCTGTCAGGGAATTAAAAGTGGAATTTCTTACTGTCACATCTTGACAACAGTCTATATCAAGAGCATCCCTTGTCGTGTCAACCATAAGCCCATCCACCAGCATATTGGTGACTCCCTCTGCAATAATAGCAAAATGACCTCCTATCAGAAGGCTAAAATCTTTTAAAACTACATTTCTTGCCCGCACAATCGCGATGGCTTTATTGCCAAACCACTCTCCCGAATGTCCTTTTTCAGATCGACAAGATGGTTCTTTCGGATCCCCACCCTGAAGAACATATCTGCGATAGCCATCCTCCATATAGCTGCCATCTATCAAGCCTTCTCCATAGATCATAACATTTTCAATATCTGCCCCATAGATAAGACTGTTCGCAAAATAAGTATGTCCATGATCCTGAAGCCCTGCATAGAGATTTACCTCCGGCTCATCATAATTACCACCCTCACCAATCTGCTTTTCATAAGAATACTGTATATCTGTCCTCGCTGCGTGAAGAATGGCTCCTTTTCTTAAATGCAAGTTTACATTACTTTTTAATCGCAGTGTGTAGATCAAAAAATCTCCCTCTGGTATCTCTACTGTTCCTCCACCTGCCTTAGAAAGTTCCTCAATTGCCTGATTGATCGCCCGTGTATTTTCTGTTGGCTTCTTATCTGGTGCAGCGCCATATTGACAGATATCTGCCACACGTTCTTTCTCTAATATCTCGGCGGTAATGCTGCACCCCTCTGCCCTCTTAACCATAATTGTTCCTTTCTTCTCTCTAACGAATTGTCAGCTCCACTGTCTGATCGACATCTGTCATCTCACCCTTCTGCCCTGTAATACGAACATTGGAAAATGTGATATTCTTTGCATTTCTCAAGAAAAATCCTTCTCCTTGAACTGGCTCAAGCTGTGACATCATAGCCGGCATATCTGGTGCACCATCCTGCGCCATACAAACACTTACATTGGACAGCATAACATTTTCGATCGGCTGTTCCGCAAGACCATAGAAAAAGCCTGCCGCAGCCGTCGCTGACGTCACCATACAATTGCTGATCATGATATTCCGTATTGCAGGTGTAGTCTCATCAAGCGGATAGGCAGCCTTGTCCCACACATGCTTCTCCTTTCCACCTGCACCACAATAATAATACATATTAAACACAAATGGACACATAACCTTGTCCATCACTATATTGTCAAACACCATATTTTCCATGGCATTTCCACGCTTTCTTCTGGTCTTAAGACGAATCCCTCTGTCTGTCTCCTGAAAGACACAGTTTGTTATAGTGACATTCCGTATCCCTCCGCTCATCTCACTTCCGATAACCACACCGCCATGCCCGTGAAGCATATTACAATTCGTTATTGTTATATTCTCACATGGCATCTTTCTCGGTGTATCCTCCGTGCCCGCCTTGATGGCTATACAGTCGTCGCCAACATCAATAATACAATCTGAGATCCGCACATTTCTTGAGCTGTCTGGATCGATTCCATCTGTATTCGGAGAGTCCGCCGGATTTTTGATCTTCACGCCGCGAATAATCACATCATCACAATAGATAGGATGAACCGTCCACACTGGAGAATTTTCAAGTGTAACACCCTCCAAGAGCACATGCTGACAATTATCAAAGCATACCAGATAGGGCCTTTTATGCGGAAATTGTTTGCTCTCCCTCCACCAACGCTGCCCGTTTCCATTCAGCTTTCCCTGACCAACCACAGCCACATTTTTTTCACCTGACGCATAGATCAGAGGCTTGTACATGCTGCCCGCAATTCCCTCAAATTCCATGGATATCACTTCATAATTCTCCACATCATCTGTAAAATTCAGGACAGCCCCAGCATCCAGATAAAGTGTCATATTGCTTCTAAGCTGAATAGAATGAGTAGAATAACTACCCGCAGGTACATAAAGTGTACCTCCTCCACGGCTGTCAAGATGCTCTATCGCTTGTTTAAATGCATCGGTCCAGTCCCCCTCTTTTCCATAATGTCCAAATTCTGTGATAGCTAACATTGTATTTCCTCCCTGTTGCTGCACAAGCAGCCTATTTTTTAAAACATTTTTGATCATTCTAACCTCTCAGCCCTCATCTTCATTCCAGCCAAAGGAGCAGGCAACTGCTTTTTTCCAGCCAGCCTCTCTCCTCATTCTCTCCTGCTCTGTAATTTCTGGTTCAAACACTTGATTGATCCTCCAATTATCAAGAACCTCCTCCCTGCTCTTCCAGTAACCTGCTGCTAGCCCTGCCAGATATGCAGCACCGATGGCAGTTGTCTCAATACAGTCTGGTCTCTTGACAGGAGCATCTATCATATCTGCCTGAACCTGCAATAGCAGATTATTCGCGCTCGCCCCTCCATCAACCTTCAAGCTAGAAAGCTCTATGCCAGAATCCTCCTCCATAACATGAAGCACATCATTGACCTGATAGGCAATAGACTCCAAGGTAGCACGCACAATATGATACCGATTTACCCCTCTTGTCAAACCCACAATACAACCTCTCGCATATGCATCCCAATAAGGTGCACCCAGCCCGGTAAAGGCTGGAACCACATAACATCCATTAGTATCCTTCACCCTACTGGCAAGCTCCTCCGTCTCAGCCGCCGAGCGGATAAGTCCAAGCTCATCCCGAAGCCACTGAATTGCCGCACCTGCCACAAAGATGGAACCCTCTAATGCATATTCTATTCTCCCGTCAATTCCCCACGCTATCGTCGTCAAAAGACCATGCTTGGAGATCACCGGTCTCTCTCCGGTATTCATAAGAAGAAAGCCGCCTGTTCCATAAGTATTCTTCGCCTCACCTGCATGAAAACAAGTCTGCCCAAACAGTGCCGCCTGCTGATCTCCCGCTGCTGCCCCAATTGGAATCGCCTTACCAAAATACACTGGGTCTGTCTCTCCATAGATACAGCTTGAAGGCTTCACCTCAGGAAGCATACATTCTGGTATTCCAAGAAGTGCAAGAATCTCCTGATCCCATGTAAGGGTATGTATATTAAATAGCATGGTGCGGGAAGCATTTGAATAATCTGTAATATGCACTCTTCCCTTTGTCAATTTCCAGATAAGCCATGTATCCACCGTTCCAAATAACAGCTCTCCATTCTCCGCGCGCTCACGTGCCCCTTTCACATTCTCAAGAATCCACTGAAGTTTTGTGGCGGAGAAATAAGCATCTATAATCAGCCCCGTCTTTCTGCGAAACAGTTCCGTCAATCCCTGCTCCTTCAGCCGATCGCACATAGCCGCTGTTCTTCTGCACTGCCATACAATAGCTGGGCAAATCGGCTCCCCTGTGCACTTATCCCACACGATCGTCGTCTCTCTCTGGTTTGCGATCCCAATTGCCGCGATATCCTCCGGCTCCACAAAAAGCTTCTGCATCGCCTCCACTGCAACGCCAAGCTGTGTGGACCAAATCTCACCCGCATCATGTTCCACCCAACCCGGCCGCGGAAAATGTTGGGTAAATTCCTTCTGTGCTACACTTACAATCTTCCCTTCCTTATTGAACAAAATACAGCGGTTGCTGGTCGTCCCTGCATCCATCGCCATCACATATTTTCCCATAGTGCATCCTCCATCTTATCTCATCCTGATATTCTAAAAAAAGTATACCATATCCTTCTTTGACTTACCAGAGAATCTAAGCAGAATATTCTCACCAGCTCCCATCTGCCCGCTTCGCGGAATCTCAAATCTATACAGAGAATGTCATACTTCAGGCATTCTCTTGTGTGAGACTTAGAACTTCTTCTCACACTACTCAAAAAAATAAGCGGAGATCCGAAGATCTCCGCTCTGCTAGGAATTTAGCATCACTCTATTAGCATAATGCTTATAACATTTTCTTCATCTCATCTGCTACAAATTGAACCTTTGTTCCAACGATCACCTGAATGGAATTTTTACCCGGTCTTATAACGCCTGCAACTCCTGCTGATTTTATCTTTGCTTCGTCAATTAAAGTATAATCCTTGATCTCCATACGAAGTCTTGTGATACAATTGTCAAGAGATGTGACATTTCCTCTTCCACCAAGTCCCTCCAGAATAATTGCCGCTACCTCTGTAAAGTTATTATTAGAGAGAACCGCTCTCTTCTCTGTCTCTACATCATCATCTTCTCTACCGGGTGTCTTTAAGTCAAATTTTACAATAGCAAAACGGAACACTACATAAAATACTATAAACGCTGCTATTCCAAGAGGAATTATCATCCATGTATTCTGCGCTGCCGGAAGTGGAGCGGAGAATAACAAATCTGTAGCACCTGCTGAAAAGCTAAAGCCTGCTCGAAAGCCAATTATCGTTGTGACAACAGTAAAAATACCATATAACAATGCATAAATTACATAAAGAGCCGGTGCAAGGAACATAAAACCAAACTCAAAAGGCTCTGTAACACCACAGATAAATGCACATAATGCCGCGGAAGCTACCAAACCGATTGCAACCTGCTTTTTCCCTTCTTTTGCTGTATGAACCATAGCCAGAGCTGCTCCTGCAACACCAAACATCATACATGGGAAGAAACCTGACATGTACATTCCAAGACTCCATGTTACATCTGCACTTGTGCGTCCTGCCCAGAAATAAGTTAAATCTCCAAGTCCAATCGTGTCAAACCAGAATACATTGTTCAACGCATGGTGCAAACCTGTCGGAATCAACAATCTATTCAAGAATACATAGATTCCTGCTCCTATCGGTCCAAGTCCGACAATGCCTTCGCCCACAGTGATCAACACACCAAATACGATAGGCCATACAAAAAGTAAAATCGCTGCTGCTACTATAGAAACTACGCCAGCGACAATAGCCACACATCGCTTGCCGCTGAAAAATGAAAGCCATTCTGGAAGCTTCGTATTCTTAAAGCGATTGTAACAAGTCGCTCCAATAATACCAGCAATTATACCGATAAATGGATTCTCGATCTTATTAAATGCAAGTACCTTCTTTGCATTGTCTGCTATGGAAGGCATCAACACAGTAACCGTACTAGTGGCCAACAACTTTGTGATTATCAACCAAGATGCAAATGCTGCAAGACCCGCTGTACCTTCATGGTCATCTGACATACCTACACCTACACCGATAACAAACAAAAGCGCCATATTATCTATTAACGCGCCGCCTGCCTTCACCAAGAAGAACCCAAGCTTGCCCAAAAAGCCAGTGATCTCGCCACCCTGTATGGCTTCAGGACAAAGGTAATATCCAATTCCCATCAAAATACCACATATAGGCAAACACGCCACAGGAAGCATCAAAGCCTTGCCCAATTTCTGTAAATACTTCATAAATATTTCCCTCCTCACTTTTTATTTTCTGTTCTGCCCTAGCCACAGAACCAAAACCATCATGCATCATACAACAATTACCATTCTCATCCTCTCCCTCCCATGATACCAGCCAAAGAAACTGCAAAAAACCAGATTCTATAAATGAAACATCACATCCAATTTATAAAATCTGGTTTTTTCTGCTCCTTTTTTCGTATCATTTCAGACGATTCTGCAATCTGTTTTTGTTATCTTGATTATAACAATATGCATAATATTTGTCAACATCTTTCGCGTAATTAATAGGCAAACTATATATATTTTTTAAAAAATACAAGGTATTTTTATTAAAATTGCACAACCTGTTTCTCTTGATTGTTAGTGTGTTTTGTACAAAAACATATTTCCTTGTGTGCTGGACATATTTTGAAAATTTAACTAATATTTCTTACAGATACTACTTAAAGATTGAAAAAGACACTATAGTATTTTTGAAAATAGATCAATTATAATGACATTTCTACAAAAAATAAAACCTCTCACCACGAAAATGACAAGAGGTTCTAATCCAAATTACATAACATCATGGATAAGACGCAGCACATTTTTATAAGCAAGCTTTTCAATCTGTCTTTCTGAGAAGCCTTCTCTTTCAAGCTGTTCAAATAATCTCACCATCTCAAGCGGTGTCCCTATCTCTAACACCCCACCAATGCCATCAAAATCTGTCCCAAGTGCCACAAAATCTTCTCCACCTAGCTTTGTCATATGCTTGATATGGGCTACCAGCCCTGCAATTGTACTCTCCTCCCTCTTTGCATCCTGTTGCAAAAACGCACCGTAAAAATTCACCCCTGCCACGCCACCAATCTCTGCGAGATTATATATCATATCATCCGTCAGATTTCTCGGATGAGGGCACAGCGCTCGCGCATTGGAATGAGAAGCTACCAGAGGTTTCCTTGACAAGCGAACTGCATCGTAAAATCCTCCGTCCGACAGATGAGAGACATCTATCAACATACCAAGTTCATTCATATACCTCACAGCCTCACAGCCAAAGGAGGTAAGTCCTCTCTCCATAATTGTTCTGTCCTTAGAATTAGGCGCGCCAAAACAATTCTCATAATTCCAAGTAAGACTGATTAGCCGCACCCCATCCTGATAGAATCTTTCAATATTAGATAATTCCCCCTGCACATGTCTTCCATCCTCAATGGTGAGAAATGCTGACAGCTTTCCCTCACGGAAATTTCTCTCAGCATCTGCCGCGCAGCCAGCAAATGCAATGCAATCTTTATGTCTGTCAAGCGACTCATAGAACAGATTTTTCAAAGACTGATAATAAACCTCATCTTCGGGCATCCACTCTCTGTTCTGCGGAGGAAAAAATATTGCAAAAAACTGCCCATACATTCCTGCTTCCTTCATACGGCGAATATCCAACATACCTTCCGGCATCTCATAGATATCCTCCTTCTTCTTTAAAAATCCAAGCTCCAATGTGTCACAGTGCAAATCTAAATATGGTATCATATCAAATCACCCTTTTTCTTATACTTATGCTGCTAATATCTGCTTATGCCATTTCCATTCACAACATACCAAAATATTCTTATCCCCTATCACATAAAGCGATCCGATCTGCATATACTTTTTATGAGGTAAAATAGAATGAAAAATTTTAAGTGCTCTGTCCTTATTGGCATAATTTTTGTAATACTCACAGGCTCACTCGCTCATTTTTTATATAACTGGTCTGAACACAATTATCTCGTCGGGCTTTTCACACCGGTCAATGAATCCATATGGGAACATATGAAATTGCTTTTTTTCCCGATGCTGCTATACTCACTTATCATTATATATCAATTTCGAGAATGCCATCTTTGCACAGTCTCTTCTTTCTGTTTTGGAATCATTGTAGGGACACTGCTTATACCATTTTTTTACTATACCTACACTTTTATTTTGGGCAAAGATATTTTTCTTTTCGATATTGGCATATTTATTTTGAGTACTTTAATTTCTTTCTGGCTTTCCTACAAGCTTTCTCTCTCTTGCAAGTGTAAGCCTTATACACGCATATGGATCGGTTTAGTAGGTATCCTGATCATATGTTTTATCAACTTTACCTACCACCCACCCAATCAAAAAATATTTGAAGATCCAACGATCTCTCAAAATCAAAAAACTAATCCCTAATCTATGTATGGGACTGTCGCATTGAAAAACATATACAAGATATTATAATATCTTGTAGGATGAGTTTTTTATCATTTTCGGAAGAGGTCCGTATAGTCCGTCCGCTATTTTCCTCCGTCACCCCGCTCCCGCTTAGTGAAAAATGTAACGGATACTAAGCTCGTGAAATACCTCGCTAAGTACCGACGTTTTTCAATAGGTTCCTTGAGGAAAATAGCGGACGGACTATACTGCTTTATTGAATAATTCTTCTTCATATGCTTGTAGATCTGTATTTATTATACTTTTATTTGTATTCATAGAACATCAAATTCTCTTGAAAAAAACAATAAAAACTATCTATCGATCCTGTATAAGCAGAGATACAGCGTGTATTACCTAACTGATAAAAATAGCCTAGCGAACTGTCTGTGGTCCTCAAGGAACCTATTGAAAAACACCGGCGCTTAGCGAGGTAGTTTCGAGCTTAGCACCCGCTGCGTTTTTCGCTAAGCGAGAGCGGGGTGACGGAGGACCACAGACAGTTCGCTAGGCGGATCTTTCCAGAAAATGATACAACAGATTTTTAAGAACAGATAAAGCATAAATTTTACAAGATATTATAACATTCTGTCTATGTTTTTCTTCATGTGAAAGCCCCTTTCACTTATATTGTCACAATAACCCCGCCGTCGTTTGCATACATGGTGCTGACACCTGCCGTATCGAGTATAACTGTCTCTTTTACCTTAATCTTGGATAATATCATGCTCTTCACAAGCTCCGCACGCTCAGGACAATTACAATGAGAGATCATAAGCCGCTTCTCCTCTGGCTCCCTCACGTCCTTTGCCACAATATCCGCCATCCTGGCAAGTGCTTTGTTGATACCCCTCATCTGATCTAGCTTACAGATATTTCCATCTGGCGTCGCCCCCATAACTGGTTTAATGCTCAGTACATTTGCTATAATCGCCTGAAGATTCGTAAGTCTTCCATTCTTTTTAAGAGTATCAAGAGTTTCCAAAACGAAATAGGTATTCATCGCTTTTATAAACGCCTCCACCTTTTCCACTATCTCCTCAAAGGTTGCTCCACTCTCAGCAAGCTCCCTCACCCGATATGCAATCTGTGTCTCTCCCACAGAAGCAGAACAAGAATTAAAGATATATACCTTTGTCGTCTTTTTCTCCTCCTCAAACAACTTTCTCCCCAACACAGCACTATTATAAGATCCGCTTAACTGTTCTGACAGGGTGACAACAAAAATACAATCATACTCTCCCTGATAAGCCTGCATATATCGCTCCGGGGAAGGACATGCTGATTTTGGACAATTCGGCGATGCGCTGACCTTCTTAATAAAATCCTTCTGATCAAATGTCTCATCATCCACGATCTGCAGATCATCTACCATCAACGTCAATGGTATCAGCTCAAATTCTGGCTGATTCTTTAACTCAACGGGAAGCTCCCCACAACTGTCCATCACTATTTTATAGTTCATAATACGTTCCTCCATATACATAGGATACGCAGTGCTATTTTTTTCATTCAAACAGCACTGCGATTGATGTAGTTTTCATTACTATATATAATAGCACACAAAACAAGTTTTGAAAAGTATTATTTACTATATTATGTGGTTTTTTATAAAGAACAACTCATACTCCATGCATTATCCTAAGCAAAAAACATGCGCATCAGATTGCACAAACTTTCCTGATCCTTAGCTCCCATCGTCTCCACAGCCGAATGCATCGCAAGTATCGGCACTCCCATATCCACAGTTCTTATAACTAGCTGGCTGGAAAGAAGACTTCCTATTGTAGCGCCGCCCAGTATGTCGGAGCGATTGACAAATCTTTTATATTCTATCTTATTCTTTTTGCATATCTGCTCTATCACTGCTGCTGCCCAGCAATCTGTCGCATATCGCTGCGTGCCGGACTGCTTGATTGCCACCCCTTCATTTAGACAAATTTGATTGGTGATATCACATTTTTCTGGACGATTCGGGTGAAGAGCATGTGCCACGTCGACAGACAGCATCATTCCTCCCGCCAGACCATTCAGATAATCCTCCCTTGTCTCACCTAAAGACAGATATAGCTTTTCTATAACATATGCCAAGAGCATGGAATCTCCACCCTGCTTTGTCTTGCTGCCAACCTCCTCATTGTCAAAAAGAGCGATCAGGTTTATTCCATCTGTGCGAGTGCCCCCAATCAATCCACTGATGCAGGCATGCACACTGGAGATATTATCAATTCTCGGCGAAGTAATCATAGATTTGTCAAATCCTGTTATCACCGGCTTATCCATAACATAAAGATTTAGCTCATAGTCAAGAATATCCTTTCCCTCTACCGAAAGTTCCTTGGCAAGCTCTTTTATAAACCAATTTCCATCCTTTTTCGTGCCGCACAGAGGAAGCAGATCAATCTGGCGGTTTAACTCCACGCCCTCATTTACCTTTCTGTTCATATGAATGGCAAGATTCGGAATGACACAGACAGGACGTTTAAAATCAACGAATCTTATCTCAGGCTCAAATACCTTTTTGCTTCGCAGCGCCACACGCCCCGCAATGGACAATGGTCTGTCAAGCCATGTATTTAAAATTGGACCACCATAGACCTCCACATTAAGTACAGCGTAGCTGCCGGCCTTTTCTGGCAGAGATTTAAGCTTTAAACACGGCCAGTCAGTATGTGCTGCCTCGATGCGAAGCATATCCCCCGTCTGTCTCTGTTCTCCTACTGTAAAACCGATTAATGTCGAGCCATAGATGCGAAGATAATATTTTCCCCCTTTTATTATACTCCATGTCTTATCCAAACTAAGCTCTGTAAAGCCAGCCTTGTCAAGCTGCGCGGCAGCCTCCTCCACCGCATGAAACGGTGACACACTCTTTTCTAACATTTTGCAAAATTGCTTTATATCTGATCCCATCTTTTTCCTCATTTCTGCGCCGTTTTGTATTTTTATATTGATGGATGACAGCACAAACCAACCTCTACTCCTCGCAGACTATCTCTGCCTGTTTTAAAAATTTCTCCAGCCTCTGCTCCCAAAAGCGCTCCAGCGACTTATCCATGGTAAAAAGCTTTATGGACACTCCGCTGGTCAGCACAAGCTTATGATTTTCATAACGCACATTGAAAAATAAACCTTCCACATCCGACACCTGATAGGGCAGCCCACTTTTTATCAAAAGCTTTTCCATGCCACTCTCCGCCATACGAAACACAAGCTTCATACTCTCAGGCGTCTTCTTTCCCTTAATCATCTGAAAACAGATCTGTCTTACGCTTGCCCACCTGCAGATCTGTTTTTCTGCAAGCTCTTCCCATTCTTCCTTCGTATAGTATTCCTCACGAATATGCCCATCAATCATAAAAGTATTTGATGTGACAATCACCGCCTCCACAAGCTGAAATCCATCAAAAGTATCTTTTAAAAACAGCTTTTCCATAAAATCTCTAACATCTGAAACTGTACAGGCTAACATACCTCCTCCTTACCTTTATACTTCGAACCGAATCTTATCCTTCTTACCAAATATTATAGTACCATATAAGCTTGCAAAGTCAATCATGAACCACAAACTTCATCTGTTATACATATGATACATCCTCGAAAAGTAAACTTCTTTTTTCTTCCTCAGCCCCTTATAAATCAAGGCTTTTTATTATGTGTTAGCACTCAATCAAAATGAGTGCTAATTTCTTCTTGACATTTGTAACATCCCGTACTAATATAATAAGCAATACGAATGTAACTTACTAATTTATACATTTTATAAATCAAAAGGAGTGTTTCAAGATGGAAAAGCATGGTAGCCTTTCAATTAGCAGTGAAAATATTTTTCCTATTATCAAAAAATGGATGTATTCCGATCACGACATTTTTGTGCGTGAGCTGATCTCCAATGGCTGTGATGCCATCACCAAGCTGAAAAAGCTGGATATGATGGGCGAGTACAGCATCCCGGAGGATCACAAGTTTAAAGTTCAGGTCATTGTAAATCCCGAAGAAAAAACCTTAAAGTTTATCGATAATGGTCTTGGCATGACAGCCGATGAGGTGGAAGAATATATTAATCAGATTGCCTTCTCCGGCGCTACGGACTTCCTATCCAAATATAAAGATAAAACCAATGAAGATCAGATTATTGGACATTTTGGTCTTGGATTTTACTCTGCTTTTATGGTAGCAGATGAAGTTCATATTGATACTCTCTCCTACAAGGAGGATGCACAGCCTGTTCACTGGGAATGTGATGGTGGCACAGAGTATGGCATGTCCGCCGGAAGCCGCACAGAAGTGGGAACAGAGATCACCTTGTTCTTAAATGAAGACTGTGTAGAATTTTCAAATGAATATCGCGTTCGTGAGATTCTTGAGAAATACTGTTCCTTTATGCCAACCGAGATCTATCTTAACAAGGCCAATGCAGAGACAGAATATGAGACGATCGACAAAGAGGATCTTCGTGACACGGACACAATTATTGAAACCATCCATACAGAGCCTAAAACAGAGGAAAAGGAAAATGAGGATGGAACCAAGGAAACTGTAGAAGTTTCTCCCGCCAAGGACGAATATAAAATTATTAAGCGTCCTGTGCCTATTAATGATATTCACCCTCTCTGGGGCAAGCATCCCAATGAGTGTACAGAGGAGGAATACAAGGAGTTCTACCGCACGGTATTCCGCGATTACAAGGAGCCTTTGTTCTGGATTCATCTTAATATGGATTATCCATTTAACTTAAAGGGCATCCTTTACTTCCCAAAGATCAATACAGAATACGATTCCATTGAAGGAACCATTAAATTATACAACAATCAGGTCTTTATCGCCGATAATATCAAAGAAGTGATCCCTGAATTTTTAATGTTATTAAAGGGTGTCATTGACTGTCCAGATCTGCCGCTCAATGTATCCAGAAGTGCACTGCAAAATGATGGATTTGTAAAGAAAATTGCAGACTATATTACAAAGAAAGTCGCGGACAAGCTTGCTGGCATGTGCAAAACGGAGAAAGAATCCTATGAAAAATACTGGGATGACATCAGCCCATTTATTAAATTTGGTTGTCTGAAGGATGACAAATTCTGCGAGAAGATCAACGACTATATTCTCTTTAAGGATTTGGACGGCAAATATCTAACCCTGCCTGAAGCGTTAAAGGTTAATGATGATATTGAAAAAACAGATGAAAACACAGAAGCTGAAGATGCATCCAAGGCAGAAGATAGCGCAGACAATGTTGTAGAATCAGATGATTCCGATGATGCCACAAAAGAAGAGGAGAAAAAACGCACCATCTTCTATGTCACCGACGAAGTACAACAGGGACAGTATATTAAGATGTTTAAGGAGCAAGGACTGACTGCCTTTATTCTGACTCACAACATTGATCAGCCATTTATCAACCATCTGGAACAGAAGAATGAAAAGATTCACTTCCAGAGAATTGACGCCGATCTGACAGAGGAATTTAAAGAAGACATTGACACAGAGGCTCTAAAGGCAGAGATCGACTCTCTCACAGAGATCTTCCGCAAGGCACTGAACAATGACAAGCTAGATGTAAAAGTGGAAAAGCTTAAAAATGCAGATGTCTCCTCCATGATCACATTGTCCGAAGAAAGTCGCCGCATGCAAGAAATGATGCGCATGTACAATATGTACGGCATGGATTCCTCCCCATTTGGCGAATCTGCAACATTAGTTTTAAACTACAACAATTCTCTTGTTCAATATATCTTAAATCACAAGGATTCTGAGCATGTGCCCATGATGTGTGAGCAGCTCTACGATCTGGCTATGATAAGTAACAAACCACTAAAGCCAGAGGCGATGAGCAACTTTATCAAGAGAAGCAACGACATTATGATGCTGCTTGCAAAAGAATAAACAGCGATCGGTTTGCCATTAGATAAAAAATAAACGTCGGGCTTTCTATCCTCCATTCTTTATGGATAGAAAGCTTTGACGCTTTTATGTACTCACATATACAAAAAAATATCATCCATCCCATCTAAAACATTCTACAGCCAACACAGCGGAGAAGCTGCTGCATCTGCATAACACCCTTTTTCTGTGAACGAATGATAGCACAGAGGATCGGTTTTAATTCTGGGCAGATAGTAAAACAAATCGTGTTCTCTGCCATAGCGATCGCTCCTTGATGGTGTGGGATCATCTCCCATAGAAAATCAGCATTGATCTGGTTGGTGACACAACTATGCTCCATATCAGAGATCATCATCTGCATCACTTGATCTGCCTTGCCTTGATATAAGCTTAACTCCTTCTGTGTATTCTTATACTTGCCACAGCACGTTACAATCTTTCGCATATCTTCCATACTCTTTGTCTGCTCCTCAACAATGCCCATCGCTATATCCTGCAAAGATACACATGTGGTGTATTGAAGAATATTTCTCGACATATCAATGGCAGCCTGATGATGCGGAATCATCTGTACTATAAAATTATAAGAAATACTATTCGTAAACTCTGCCCCCTTCATTGCCTGTATCATATTCTCGAATATACAATGAAAGGTAGCCAGATAATCTTTGGTAACATTGCTTAATCTGCATTGTCTTTTCATGCTTTTTCAAACCCTGTCTTTTTTAAGACAATATATGAAAAAACAGAAAACTTTATCCCTGTTAATTATTCAAAGAAAGAACAATAATTAGGAACACAAACTCCCAATTAATGTTAAAAAAGCTCCAATGATATCCAAAATATCAGAAAATATTTCAATATTACTAGATTTTCTTAGATTATACATAAGATAATCACATCCTATTCTAATACAATTTTCTATCCTATCATTTTCCCAACAATCATTTACAACTTTATTACCAAAGCTATACCATCTTTTCTTGTATTCTATTATAGCACTTCAAATTTGCAAATACAAGACTGTTTCTTAAAGTCAATTTGTGATAAAGTATGGAAACACAGTAAATTCACATCTATATCAAGAAAGGGAGGATATTATGACAGATAATAAGTTATCGGAGATCACTCAGGAAGAGAAGCGCCTAGAACAAACCATCGCCTTGGCAGAAGAACAGCTCACGCAGGCAAAACTTATTGCTGAGGCAAAGAAAACAGATATTATAGAATCAAAAAAAGAAGTTTTTGAAAATGCTTCCCACGGCTATATGAATCTATATACCTCTGATGATTTTGAGGACCTGCTTGAGTTAAGTCAATACCATAACGAAATTACAGAAAAGCTCTCGGATTATGAAGAGGAACAAACGAAAATTCGTCAGCTTGAGCGTCTTATCCCGTGTCCTTATTTTGCGCGTATCGATTTTACCTTTGAGGATGATAACGAGACAGAACAAATTTACATCGGTCGTTCTTCTCTAAAAAGAAAGGATTCTCAAAACATAGATGTCTATGACTGGAGATCACCGATCGCAAGTGTATTCTATCGTTTTATGACAGGGGCGGCCTATTATGATGCTCCTTATGGCAGAATATATGGAGATGTCAGCATCAAGCGTCAATATGAAATTAATAACAGACATCTGGAATTTTATTTTGACACGGATGTCCAAATTGTAGATCAATTTCTTCGCCGCATGCTATCACAGAATACTTCCTCCAAAATGAAAGCGATCGTTGAGACAATACAAAGAGAACAAGATATAGTAATCCGGGATATAAGCAATGATCTGCTGATGGTTCAGGGTGTGGCGGGAAGCGGCAAGACATCCATCGCCCTCCACCGGGCTGCCTTCCTTATGTATCAGGGACTTACCTCAAAGCTCTCGGCCAATAATATCCTAATTCTCTCTCCCAATACTATATTTGAACAGTATATCTCCAACGTGCTACCTGAATTGGGAGAGGAACAGGTGACATGTGCTATATTTGATGATATTATAAAAGAACTCGTCCCAGCCGAAAACATTCAGACCAGATACCAATTTCTGGAGCTGCTTGTCACGCACTCCCAGTATCAGCATATTATAAAAAATAGTCTGGAATGGAAAACATCAGAACACTTTCTCTCCCTGTTAGATAAGTTTCTTTTACAGCAGCCAGCACAAAACAAACCAGATGTGATCGACTTATACAAAAATCTGTTTAACAAAGATACTCCCTATTTTCTATTATATTCTGGCTCGCTGTCAACGGATGCCTTGCAGGATATTCTGTTATATACAAGAGAAAATCTGGAATCAGATACTCTATACTATGATGATGCGATTGCCATAGCCTATCTATATCTAAAGCTTTATGAACCAAATATATACGGCAATATTCGGCAGGTAGTGATCGATGAAGCACAAGATTACTATCCTCTCCAATATACAATACTATCCATTCTATTTCCATATACAAAATTTACAGTACTTGGAGACATCCATCAGACCATTGCCAAGCATGAGGAACTATCCCTATACAGACAGATTGAACTTACACTTGGCAGAAAAAAATCTGCACTGATCACATTAAATAAAAGCTTTCGCTGCACAAATGAAATTCTCACATTTAGTCTGGCCTTCTCTGAACAGAAGCTGGAGATAGAAAGCTTTAATCGAGAGGGTGATAAGCCGAGAATCTTTGTGGCGGAAAGCAGGGCTTCTCTGCTCGACGAGATCTGCTCAGAGATCAGCCAATGTCAAAATAAAGGATATCAGTCCATCGGCCTGCTCTGTAAAACAGAAAAAAATTGTCTCGCCCTGTTTCAATCTCTGCAGACGAGAATCCAGCTTTCTTTTATACAAAATGAAAGTAACACCGATCTAGAAGGAACCTTGCTTATGCCAATCTACCTATCAAAAGGATTAGAATTTGACGCAGTTATCCTTTGTGACACAGATAACCAAAACTACTATGATGCGGATGACAGAAGCCTCCTGCATGTGGGATGCACCAGAGCACTCCACAGACTTAACTTATTCTGTGAAGGAACCATCAGCCCACTTATATGCCCAAACTAAAGAAAACGAGGATACAAATAGGACATATACAGGATATGTCAAGTACAGATAAAGCGGTTGCATAGCTGATAGATACTATTGCGAAGGAGCATGATAAGTGTATCTACTGATACCATTTCATCTGCTCCTTCCAGATATAAGAAAAGCGTCCCTTTTTCTCCATCAACTCATCAAAGTTCCCCGCCTCGACAATTTTTCCATGCTCCAGAACAATAATCTGATCGGCTGTGCGCACCGCTCCAAGACGATGTGTCACCAATACCACTGTTCTTCCTTCTGCCAAATCCTCCAGCTTCTGATAAAGTGCCATTTCCTCCAATGGATCAATCGCTGCTGTAGGTTCATCCAAAAATACAATTGGTCTATCCCTATAATAACTTCTTGCCAGAGCAAGCCTCTGCCACTGCCCACCTGACATATCAATCCCGCCAAATTCCTTTCCCAGAAGCATGTCCTCAGCATCCAAAGAAATTGACAGCCCTGCCCAATCAAGAGCATCTTGCATCTTACTTCTATCCACAGGCCTCATAGAACCATTTCTATCTACCGCATCTCCCAGATAGACATTCTGTGTCAAGCTGAGCTTATAACGCCCAAAGTCCTGATATACTGCAGTAATATTCTCAAAGATGCTTCTCTCCTTCAGCTGGCTGCGCGGTATGCCTCCCAGCTCCATCATGCCATCAGAAGGAAGAAGAAAGCCTGACAAAAGCTTTGCCAGCGTCGTCTTGCCTGCACCATTCTCTCCCACAATAGCTATTCTCTCCCCTTTTTTTATTGACAGAGAAATATCTTCAAGGGCATATGTACTTGTATTGGGATAGCGATAGCCAACATGAGACAGCTTAGCAATCTCCTCATTACTCTCCATATTCTTTGTTCCATCTACTATTTCCAGATCCATCAAGGAGAAAAAGGACGCCGACATAATGCCTGTCTGCATAATTTCACCCGCATGTTGAAATAACTGAGTAAAAACATTTGTCAGAGCAGAAAAACTGGTTAATAGAACAGAAAACCCTCCAATTGTGATCTTCTCTGACATCAATAACCACACCATCAAGCAGATGGATAAACTATGAAAAAACGCCTTTATCCCGGCAAAGCCAATCCCAGCTCGCCCTATCCTGCCGATATGTCTAAGTTCTATTCTATCCGCCTCCTCGCAGGCTGAGAGATACTTGTCCGCCACATAACGGCTGGCACCATAATGGGCAAGCTCCTTTTTTCTATCTCCTGTGGAAAGAAGCTCAAAGGCATATTTTTTTCTGCGACCCACCTGCACGGTAGACTGCACCAAGCTAGATTGATGCTTTGCATTTTGAAGCTTCTCCAAAATCACTGGAACACTTACCAGCACAACAAATACAATTAACCATGGATTTAAAGCCGTAAGATATCCTCCCACCGACAGCAAATTAAAGATAAGAACCAATGACAATATCGCCAAGTTTGCTGTAAATACCAAGAAGGTAGATGCATGTTTTGCTTTCTGTACCATCTGAAAATATTGTGCATTATCATAATATTCCAAAGAAATCTGAGCACTCTTCCTATGTATCTGATTGTCAAGACCCATAAAAATATAACGAAAATAGCCAAATTCCATATATTGATTAGCTACTAACTGAAAAAATCGAAACAGCATATAGCTGCCAATCAACAACAACGCAGGTCTCACATAATAAATGACAGGCTGCTCTCTAGTAAGATTAGCTGCATTATCCACAAGCAGCCGCTGCATATGCAACATCACCGCGGGCAATATTGCTCCCGGCAACAGCAACAACAAATATAGAACCATGCGCATTGGAGCAATAGGAACTACAAGCTTCAGTGCCTTCACTATATTTTTCATTGATACATTCCTTTCTGGGCTTGAAACATCTGTCGGTACAATCCATCTGTCTTCTTCATAAGCTCTGTGTGCGATCCCTGTTCCACAAACCTTCCATTCTCCATCACACAGATCTCGTCAGCGCTCACTGCTGCTCCAAGACGATGTGTCACAAAAATATTGGCACATTGATCCGAACGCTTTTTCAAAAATGCTGTGTAGAGGCGCGACTCTGCCAGTGGGTCCATGGCAGCCGTCGGCTCGTCCCATATATAGATATCTGCCTTTCGGTATAACATGCGCGCGATCGATAAGCGCTGCCACTGTCCACCTGAAAGATCTGTTCCACCTTCCTCCAAATTCCCAAGCTTTGTTTTATAGGTGTCTGGACAAGACAACACCCACTGATCGAACT
This sequence comes from uncultured Lachnospiraceae bacterium, assembly GCA_910588535.1. GTDB lineage: Bacteria > Bacillota > Clostridia > Lachnospirales > Lachnospiraceae > RGIG8607. Next base: position 49,795 of record CAJUOO010000004.1, read on the forward strand.
CTGCCTGCCGCAAAGCCTGCTGCATATCTTGTTCATTCTTCCCTCCCGGCCGAGAAATAAAAATATTCTCCTCTATCGTGTAATCATAGCGATTAAAATCTTGAAATACGGCGGAAAAATAATGCTGAAGTTCAGCAAAAGCCATATGTTGAATATCCTTTCCATCTATTGTGATCGAACCGCTCTCAGGCTTATAAAAGCCCATTAACAACTTTATCAGCGTCGACTTGCCACAACCGTTCTCCCCAACCAAGGCATAATTTTTTCCTATATAAAAAGAAAAATCCAAACCATCCAAAACCGGTTTTTCCTGTCCGGGATAGCGGAACACAATACTTTCTCCCTTAATCACATGAAACGAAGGCTGCGCACTTCGCTCCTCATATATATAATACTGCTCCGGCAGATAATAGAACTTTTCCATATCCTTATAACAAGCCTGATACTCCTTATAGATCGGCAGATGACTGCTGCCGACAGCCACAAAAAAAGTTCCCAGTCTTGTCAATGCAGGGATAATAGCAATATATAAACCAATATCAATCTCACCTCTATATAACGGTATCAAAAAAAGCAAATACGCTGACGCTGAAAAGAGATAAGTAATATTATCATAAATCCAAAGAATCATATTGGTAAAAAAAATATTTTTTATCATTTTCTTGCCAGATTGTATCGTCTCCTCCTCATACAACTTCTGAATATAATTTGTATAATCAAACAGCTTTTTCTCCTGCGCGAGACGCCTCTCAAATAAAATGCCTGACAGATACTCGCTCCTTCTCCCAATCTCCTGCCTTGTCTGGTACATCGCCACTTTATTTTTCCCAATAAAGCGAAACGAGACAACCATCAATCCCAGCAAAACCAAAATCACTGGCAAAAAGAATGGGACACGACCCATAATGAAAGAAAATATCCCTGCCATTCCAAGCAACCCACCCAAAATCTGCAAAATAGAAAAAAAGCCATTAACATAGCGTTTTTCTGGTTCATTCCAAAGCCTCTTTAAAAGGGCCTGATGATCCGCTGATTCCAGTGCCTCCACTGAGATACGTGCAGCTTTCTCAATCATCACGCGCTCCAAATACGCCCGCACCCTAAGCCGAATCTTGTCCTTAAGATACGCTAGCATCGGTTCCTTCATATAAAAAAAGGTATGTATTCCCGACAATAATACAACAAAAATAATCACCTTCTGCCATGATAAACTAGAAAAATGATCGATAAAGGATTCCAGAACAATCACTTCTGTTACCTGAAAAACTGCCTGCACCACAAAAAGTAACACCGCCACAAGAGCGATAAACGGCCTCTTTGCTATCAAATGCCAAATATTTTTTGGACGATGCATGTATATCCTCCTTGCAAAGCTATGTATGAATTATAAAGGTATCTATCATTCATTTTAGTCCACCACTCCTACTATGTCAATCTACTGCCCATCCAAATAAATAGTGATTTGATCGTTTTATACGAATCGCCGCACAATAACTATCAAAAATGGTCCGCATAGAAGAAGATAACAAAACTAACTATGCGAACCTCTCTTACACAATATATGCTCATATATCTATTATCTTTTTCGAAGAGCTTTTTATGAAAGTCTTAGCTGTTCAAAGGATTGATATAGGTTTAATCTTCCATAACCCCATTCTCTATTAGGATAGACACTGTTTGGTGTCCTGTCTGCTCCGCGTATTAAATACCCCTTAATGCTGCCTGTATCCATAGAATATATATTACTCCTTGCCATTCCCCATTCCAGCATAAGCGCTGAGCTTCCCGCCACATGTGCTGCCGCTACACTCGCACCACTCTGTGATGTAAATCCTCCTCCGGGGGCAGGACCAAAAACATTGACCCCCGGAGCTGCCAAATCTGGTTTTATATCCCCATTTCGGTTAAATCCTCTTCCTGACCGCAGATAAACACTGTTATCTCGGTGATTATATGCCGAGACAGTAATTACCCGCGGAGTATTCGCTGGATCGGTCAACGTTACATAAGGATCTGGCCGAAGAAAATACGTTCCCTTTCCCATAAAATCTCTGACTGGCAGCCATATATCAAAACTCTCCTCAGGATTAATAAAATTTCCACTAACGATCAGCCTCCAAAGTCCGGGCGTCGGATCAACAAAACGAAGAAAGACCACATTCTCTCCCTCAATGCCAAAGGGAATAATGTAATCCATTGTGATCACCGTGCTCTCAAAAACGAATCGAAATTCCTCATGTCTTCCCGGACGTGCTCTCATATCCCTAATTCGCTCGCCAGTAGGAGAAATAATAGAAAAAGAAATGGATGCCGGGATCGTCGTCCAAAATTCCATGGTGAACCCTATACTTCCCTCCGCCACTGTAAGTTCCACCGTCTCCGAATTATCCGTAGAGGGAACTCTGCTTCTGTAATGGCTATTCTCATTTCCTTCATTGCCCCCAGACACTACCGTACAAAGTCCGATATAAGAAGAAATATTTGACAAAAGATTGCTCAGATAGGTTCCTGTACTATGTCCTCCCATATTCGTCCCAAGCGTAATAAGAATTACCGCTGGCATATTCAAACGCCCAGAGAGATTCAGAAGATATTTAATTCCCATCATAATATCATTTTCCTGAACCGCATAAGCCTCCTCCCTCACTCGGAAATAATCCTTTAGATAGGGCTTTGCCTCCTTTAATTTTACCATAGCTATCGCTGCCCGCGGCGCTGCTCCGATAAAATCATTGTCCACATCCTCACCGCCCGCGGCAATTCCCGCCATAAATGTTCCGTGCCCAATATCGTCCGTCGTCGGCACCAGTTGATAAGGATCATCCAATTTTAATGCCTGATCAATCTGTGCCTTTGTATACTCACTTCCATATAATATCCCTTCTGGTGTCTCTCCTGTCTGAATTGTCTGATCCCAGATTCCTATAATCCTTGTACTTCCATCTGAATAGCGGAATATGGGATGCATATAATCAATCCCCTCTCCTGTCAAATAATTGCAAAATCCCGATAGATACCTACACCATAACATCCTTTTCTTTCCAGAAGATTTCAATATGCTGTTTATCATAAACGAACACTTTCTCAATATAGTGATCTATCATTTCCTTTGATAGTTCTGCGAACTGGCTTCCTGCCCACAGGCTGCTTTTCTCACCCTGTGTCGTCATATATAAATCTTCCATTTTCTGAATCTTCTCATTTATAGCTGCAAGTTCATCTTCCATTGATTTTGTCATAAATTCATTCGAATGAAACCCTTTCCTTTTGCCAGATGCATAATCCTTATACGCTTCAAAATTCTGTATTTTCATTTTCTGTATTCTTCCTCTTAGTTGTTCTCGTTCTTCTTTCAGTTCCCTTATTTCACTTTTTAACTGCAATACCATATCCGTATGAGATTTTTCCGCTTCTCCTTCTGCATCCATTTTTTCTTGAATTTTATCAAGAATATACTGCTCAAGAAACACTACATGAACCTTATCGACACAATTTTCCAAAGCATTGGAATAACGATGATTGCAGGAAAAATACGGATTCAATCCATTCCGGCAACGAAGATTCTTTTTACAGCACCCACATACCAGTTTTCCTGTCAGCGGATGTGTCACTTCGTGCTGTGGATTTCTTTTCCTTCCACGACCTTCCTGCACTTTATAAAATATATCTTTCTCAATAATTGGTTCATGGTGATCATAACCTATCATCCATTCCTCACGGGATTTTATATGGTTTTTTCCACCCACAAAATCCTTTTTATATTTCATTTGTGCAATATTACCGATATAGATTTCATTCCGAAGTATCTGACATATCGTACTGCCGCTCCACAGAAACCTCTCGCCTTTCGGCTCTCTCGTTGTTCTGCCCTTCTCCATCTTAAATTCAATCGGTGTTTTTACATGGGTCTTATTAAATAATCTCGCGATCTCTGTAGAAGTATATCCCTCCACAGTTAATGAGAAGATTTTCTGTACTATCTCCGCTTCGTCCTCTGCAATCAGCAGTGCGTGTCTGTCTTTTGGATCTTTTTCATATCCAAAAGGACTGTTGCTGCTTACATATTGTCCCTGCTCTTTTCTGACGGCGAGAGAAGAGCGAACTTTCTGTGACAAGTCCTTGCTATACAAATCATAAAGAAGATTTTTAAAATTCACATCTATATCAGCTACACTGCCCTTATAATCCTTGCTGTCGTAATGGTCATTTATCGAGATAAACCTCACACCCATAAATGGAAATATCTGTTCCAGATAAGAACCAAGTTCAATATAATCCCTTGCAAATCTCGAAAAGTCCTTTACCACAATACAATCTATCTCAGAATCCCGTACTTTTTCCAAAAGCTTCTGTACACCCGGACGCTCAAAATTCGTACCTGTATATCCGTCATCACAAAATTCCGATAATTCATAATTCGAAAAATTGTCTGCCACATACTTATGTAAAAGTATTCTCTGCATTGTAATACTATTGCTTTCTTCCTTGCCTTTATCATCCTCTTTTGATAAACGAATATAAACGGCAATTCGATACTTTTGCATTTTATATGCTCTCCTTCCTTAATGGTAGTTCACTTCTTTTGAAATGAAAAATTACTTTTATCCTGTGATCTGGATAAACCTCGATTCTGCTTATCAGAGAATGGACAACTTCCGCTGTCAATTCCATTTTCTCATCTCCCTTTACCAGAATACGCAGATAATGATTTTTCTGTACCGTTTCATAATCTATGCTCCGAAGCTTTTCTGTAATATCCTCACATTTCTTTTGATAGATCAATATCTTCTTATCATTTTCTTCTTTCAGATATTTAAAAGTGTCCTCTCTCAATTCTCCCACATGGTACTTCAGATACTGCTCACTTCCCAATTTCTTTGTATTTTTAATTCTCCTCTCCTGCTCAAGCAAATCACGCCGCCATTCTTTCTTTTTCCGTTCTGCTTCCATGTTATTCCTCTCCACAAGCTGCTCTGATCGCATGGCAGATAGGACAACTTCCTGACGGATTGCTTCTTTCACAGCATCTGTCAGCGTCTGTAATGTTATATTTTTTGTGACACACTTTTCCTCATCTACGCGGGAGGTCTTTGGACAGTTATAATTGTATGTCCTCATTTTCTGTCCCGAAGTAAACGGTTTTATTACAGATATACGTCGCATTTTTGTTCCACAATCACCACAGAAAAGAATATCTGCAAATATATCTTTATCTGGCGGAATCTTTTTGGAATACTCGTCTTTGTTACAATATTTGGATGTTTTTTCTAACTTCACAGCAGCCTGATAGAATATATCCTCACTGACCAGCGGCTCATGAGTATGCTCCTTTACTGACCAATTCTCAGAATCAATATGATATCTGCTGCGTATCCTGTAATCTTTTCCACAGGTTCTTCCCTGCACAAGACAACCAATATATACCGGATTTATCAAAAACATTCTCACTGAGCTCTCAGACCACTGCAACAATCTTTCTCCTTCCTTACAGTAAGCTCGACCGGTTTTATGATATTCCGAAGGTCGTACTATCCCTTCTTTATATAGCCATACCACAATTTCTTTTATATTCTTGCCGGATAGGAACAGATCATATATCTTTTTCACAATCTCCGAAGTCGTTTCTTCTGGAAAAAGACATTTTTTACCGCCAATCCATTCTGCTCTGTATCCATAAGGTGGCAGACCACCGGTATAACTGCCCTGAGCCCATTTTGCCTTTCTGCTGGACTTCACTTTTAAGGCTATATCCCTCGCATACATTTCATTTACAAGATTTTTTAGATTAATACTCATTATTTCGTTTTGTCCAGATAGGTTCATACTATCAAAATTATCTGTAACAGCAATAAATCTAACTCCCATAAATGGAAATATTTTTTCAATATAGTTTCCCGTTTCAATATGATTTCTTCCAAAGCGAGACAAATCTTTTACTATAATACAATCTATCTTTCTCATTCTGACATCATGCATCATATGTTCAAACCCTTCCCGTTCAAAGTTTGTTCCTGTTTTTCCTATATCTGAATAACAATCAAAGAGAATCATATCACTCTGGCTTTTTACAAATGCTTTTGCTATTTCTATCTGAGTTTCAATGGACTCATTCTTTCTTTCACTGGAATCAACCGACAGTCTTGCATAAATTCCGACAGAATATATTTTTGATGGTTTCCTGTTTACCACAGTTACCACATTAGTCTGTTTTTTCGAGGTTCTTGCCATTTACATTGCCTCCCCTCTGGACTGTTCGTCTGTCCCCACATACCCGACAGGCATAATAAAGTTTGAATACATTTCCTTAGTGCGTAGTTCAAGATATACTCTCTTATCCTCATATACAAGGATGCGCTTCACAAGGGAAATCAAAGTGATACGGTCAAGCTCTGTAACCTGCATAACCATTTTCATTCGATCCAAATGGATTCCCGCTGTCACTCCTGACTGAAAAAGCTTCTTTATTGTTTCTTTCTGATTTGTAATTGCCCGCTGAAGCTCCTGATAACGCTTTTCGTATATCTCACAGAAAGTTTTAAAATCTTCCTCAGTGATTATCTGTTTTTTCATGTTCTCATATAATCCTGCTCTCAGTCCAAGATATCTGTCCTGTTCCCTGTGCAGCCTTTCCATTTCCTTTTGAAAAACAACCACTTCCTCAAAATTAACTTTCATCTGTTCCAACGAACGCATCACATTACTTTTATCTAAAAACAAGGATACCTGCTGTCTAAGCCCGGTAAGTACAATATGATTTAATGTCTCTTCCAAAATGGCGTGTCTGCTACATTCACCATTCTTATTCTTTGTGGCGCAGATAAAGGAAACCGTTTCTTTTCCTTTATAACAGTTCACTCTGCGAATCATCTGTTCCATACAATCACCACAGAACAACAATCCTGCATATTTGTGCGTTTTCTCTCTCCCATTACCTGCACGGGTATCAATCAGAAACAGATCCTGAACTATTTTAAAATCCTCTTTTGAAACAATGGCTTCCTGTGCATCCTGCACTTTCGTCCATTCTTCTTCCGGCTTTCTGACAGACTTTTTTACCTTATAATTGATCTTTTCTTCTTTTCCCTGTACTAAGGTTCCAGTATAATTCTCGTTGGTCAGTATTCTCTTTACTGCAACTGCTGACCATTTTGCTTTTACTCTGGTCACAAATCCAGTCTGAAACTTCTCGCCGCACATCTTTTTGTATTCCATCGGACAAAGTATTCCCAGATCGTCCAGCCTGTTGGCAATCGCTAGATTACTGTATCCTTCTATTTTCCATGCAAAAATCTTTCTCACAATATCCGCAGCATAATTATCTGGTACAAGCTGATTTCTATTATTCTCACATTTCTTATAACCATATATTGCAAATGCACCGATAAAATCTCCATTTTCACGCTTTATCTTCTGATGACTTCTCACCTTACCTGAAATATCCCTAGAATAAGAATCATTCACAAAATTTTTTACCGGAACTACCAGAGATATTTCATTATCATCTGCTGTCAGAGAATCAAAATGATCCGTAAGTGCAATAAATCGCACAGAAAAAGCCGGAAAGGTCTTTTGAATCAACCGCCCGGCTTCAATATAATCTCGTCCCAATCTGGATAAATCCTTCACAATCACACAGTCAATCTTTCTGGCTTCAATGTCTTTCATCATGCGATGAAATTCTGGTCTATCCAGATTTACTCCTGAATAACCATCATCTACATATATATCATAGATTTCCATATTATTCTGGTTTTTTATATAAGAGCGGATCATATCTCTCTGTGAACTGATACTATTACTTTCCATCTTGTCGCCATCCATATCCCCGTCATCACGACTTAAACGAAGATAAATGGCTACATTATAATATTCCTTCGCTTTCATCTGCGTTCCTCCTGATTCCATATTGTTAGCAAACCCACTTTGTGTAGCTTTGAAATTTATAATAAAAAATACCAGTGAAAAACCCTACTCATAGGTTATGATAATTATTATTCTCTATAAAACATTCCACCATTTCAGATCGTAATCTGTGTTTTTCTTTTTGCAAGCAGAATCAGACAATCATCAATGGAATCTGTTGCACCTTCCATATATCCTATCTGCAAAATATATTCTCCGATATTCTGGGCAAACGGATTGCCTGTCTGGTCTATATAAGATTCCATGCGGCTTTCCAGACATTTTTCTGTATCTATAATAATATCCTCTGCATTGGCAAGTTCTTCTCTTTTCAGCTCCATAATGTGGATGGACTGCATATGCTTTAATTCTTTGATTGACAAATTCATAATCTAACCCATATTCCCTGTTCCATCCTATTTTATTACAACATCCGATTGTCCTATAACAAAAATTCTGCTTCTATTCTTTCTCAAACGATTCAAATATTCTTCTGTACCAAACAACCTTACAAAATCTTCCATACTAATCGTCCATGTCAGAGTAGTATAACTTATTGTAAAAGTTATTCTTGTTGATAAAAATTTATTGTATCATATTCTGAAAAGATTCGTCCGATGAACTGCCTGTGGTTCTCCGTCACCCCGCTCCCGCTTAGTGAAAAACGCAGCGGACGATAAGCTCGAAACTACCTCGCTAACCGCCGGCGTTTTTCAATAGGTTCCTTGAGAACCACAGGCAGTTCATCGGACTATTTTATTTAGAAAGGCAAAACACGCACAAAACAAAACTAACGTTCTGTTCATAACTCTACTTACATTAATTTATAGAAGAAATAAAACCAGCAAATTATTGTTTAATAGCTATAATTGTGTAAATTTACAAATGTGAGTCAAGTTGAGTGTTTGTAGCAGAACTTTTGACTTTTACGGCAGTCACCCACTATATGTAGATACTTGGTTCATTGTTCATGGGAATAAAAATAGACGTAAAAATACCAATATATGAAAAAGCATAACATATGTGGAAACATTCAGTAAAGTAGTATAGCCAGTCTGCTGTTTTCCTCAAGGAACCTATTGAAAAACGTCGGTACTTAGCGAGGTGTTTCACGAGCTTAGTATCCGTTACGTTTTTCACTAAGCGCAAGCGGGGTGACGGAGGAAACAGCAGACTGGCTATACGAACCTCTTCCGAAAATGATAAAAGGAAACTCATACTACAAAAAGTTATGATTTTATAACCTATCATCCAAGCGTTACCGCAAAGGAGAAAAAAGAGAAAATCAAAATAAAGCCAGAAGTATTGGATTGACACTCATCCAATACTTCTAGCTCTAAATGATTCATTTTAATAAAACCACAGTCCACCGCTTATCACAGTATCACTGTTATTTATAAAAATCTTTTTGTGAATAAAAGATCTGAGAATAAAAACCTTTTCTGTTCAACAATTCTTCATGACTGCCATTCTCTACAAGAACACCATCCTTCAAAACTATAATTCGATCTGCAAGCCTTGCAAAACCTACACGATGCGAGATTAAAATAGCTGTCCTGTCCTTCAGAATTTGTCTAAAATACTGCAGCATTTCCATCTCTTTTATTGGATCAATAGAAGCTGTCGGCTCATCAAGCAACAATATCTCATGATTCCCCATATAAGCTCTTGCCAAAGCCAATCTCTGCCATTCACCCCCTGACAGTTCCACTCCATCGGTATAAAAAAGTTTTCCCAGCTTTGTTTCAAGTCCCTGCGGCAGTTTGGTATGTAATGTTTCACAATTTGCAGCCTGAAATGCCTCTGTTATCGTCTCCTCATCATATTTCTCAATATACCCATATCCTATGTTATCCCTGACAGACAACATATAACGCGTAAAATCCTGATATGCTATACCAAATAGCTGAAATCTTTCTTCTGTACCATACTCTCTCACATTTCTATCATTAATAAATATATCTCCACTGGTTGGCGCCAGAATACCTGTCAGAAGTTTACTTAAGGTGGTCTTTCCACTCCCGTTATATCCAAGAATACATAGAATCTCTCCTTTGTTTATAGTAAGCGATATATCCTTTACTGCCAGCCGACTGCCATTTGGATACATATAGCTTATATTTCTGACTTCAAATTTCTGAAAATCGATGCACTTTGCAGAAGCAGTATCTATCCCGATATCAGACGAACTTGTTTCCTCTACATATTTTATATAATGTTCAATATCCAGAAAGTTTCCATATACATCGCCAGTAATTGAGGACACGAGATCTTTACATTGCTCACTTGTTGCAGGTACGATCGTATATAAAAATATAAAACCTGCCAAATCAATACTTCCCTGCAGCAGCAAGTAAAACAGCATAACCAACACAGCACTGTTAATAAAAAAACTCCAGACTGCAGCTATCATCTTCCGCCTCTGCTTGCTGATATTAAATCTCTCTCTTGTTCTACTTAACTGTCTAAATCCTTCAAACCAGTGCTGATAAAAGAATGTCTGTGCTCCAAATACCCTGATCTCCTTTGCATGCGCCTTAGAAGAAAGTATCTCTCCAAAATAATCTGATTTTCTCTGCTCACGTATCAGCTTCTGCTCCAATTCGTACTCGTGTCGGGCTATTTTCCCAATAACCAGCAAAGAAACGAATGAGTCCAAAAAAACCATCATAAGAAGAAGGGGCGAATCAGCTATAATAAGCGGAATCTGAATACACCCTATCACAAATATTTTTATAAAGATTCCATTAATTCCAAATATCTGAAATGGAATTTTCTCCTGTCCTTTGCTTACCTTTTTCAATTTATCATTAAAATCAGGCGCATAAAAATTTTCCTGTGGTTCTTTGTATAATTTTTCTGTCAGAAAACTATTAAAAATAAAATTCACTTTAAATATAAATTTATGAGCAAAAAAGGAATCCACATACTGATATAATGAATTTAAAAATTTTATCCCAGTATACACAGCTAAAAAAACACATACTATTATCAAAGGATATGTTCTTTCTAGGGCAGTAAGAAACCATTTCTGTGAATAGGCCGCTATCGTAGGAAGGAGCGTACTGAAAACCATTAATCCAGTATACAGACATAATAAACCTTTTCCATTCTTCCATACGATTCGAATAATTTTCCTGTATTGCTTCCATATTTTCATATAAATCTCCATTCTGCCTCAAAATTAGAGACACTAATAATAAAGCAGCTATAAAATGTATATTTGCTGTTTTCAGGATCATTTCTTACTTTGCTTCTATTCATACCACGATTTCTGTGCGGCATACATTTGAGCATATCGTCCATTTTTCTGCATCAGTTCCTCATGTGAACCCACTTCTTCTGCCCTTCCTTTATGAAATACAATAATACGATCTGCCATCGGCGCAAAGCCCAGACGATGTGAAATAAAAAACATAGTTTTCTCATTTGAAAATGAATAGAGAAACTTATACATATCTATCTCTGCCAATGGATCAAGAAATGCTGTTGGTTCATCAAATATCCAGATAGGAACATCACTGTTTGCTATCATCCGTGCGGCAGCCAGCCTTTGTTCCTGTCCTTTTGATAACTCTACACCCCCTTCATCCAGTTGCCCCAGCTTAGTCTGAGCTTTTTCTGGCAGCGAATACACCATTTTTTCTACACCTGCAAGCTCTAATATCCCCTCCAATTCATGGTCTGTCACATTATCTTTTCCCAGCAGAATATTCTCCTTAATCGATAATTGGTACATAGCAAAATCCTGACTTAGAGCTTTTACCAATCCCACCGGAGGAGGATTCTGTCTGTTATAAGTTTCCCCTCCAATAATCAAATTTCCATCAAACTGTGTCAACAGACCAAGCACAATATTCGTAAATGTACTTTTTCCAGAACCATTTTCTCCCACAATTGCTATCTTTTCTCCTTGGCGGACATTCAGATTCAGACCATCAAGAGCCATTTTCTCTGACTGAGGATATTTATATGAGATATTGACTGCCTGTATACTATACGCTTCAATAGATTCCTTCTTTTGCTCCGTCATCTCTGTGTAATCCATAATCTCATAGTACTCTCTTACAATCAGCATATCCTCCACTCTTCTGGCAATATAATAGCTCAAAGCTTCCGATTTTTTATAAAGAGTATCAAAAATAAGCATGAAAGATATTACTGATCCTACTGCTGCTTTTCCATCCAATATCTGAAACGCAAGATACGAATAGGTACATAATATTGTCAATACAAATAGTAATAATGCTTTACTTTCCGCTAAGATCGTATACCAATGTATCTTTAAATATGCTTTTTGCGTATCTATATATGCTTCCTCATATTTTTTTGAGATCTCTTTACGCAGACGCGCTGTTTGATATTCCTGATGCATCGCTTTCTCTCTTGGAATCTGGTTCAGATAATCTCGCTTTTGTTGTAATCGGGTAACATCCACAAACATTTTATTCTTTTCACTCGACATCCTTGTCGCCATAATTCCACTGAAAACGATAGATACCACGACAAATACAGCAAAATACACATTCACTTTCGTCAGATAAAATGCATATATTACTATATAACACAAGATCTCGATTACTTTTATAATTGATTCCATTACTGTCTGATAACCCTTTACCACTTTCTCATTTACTCTGTTCAGTTTTTCAAAAATCACAGACGTTTCATAATATTCATAACAAATTCTGCTCAGCTTTTTCCTAAGCTTCGCGCTCAGATGCTCATCTACCTGTTTTTGAAAATGAATTTTAAATATTTCATATAATTGAACAACCAATGTACTCGCTAATAAAACTATGACAAATACACTTATTGTCATTACAATCTCACTGCTTTGTATATTACTATTATCATAAAATAATGTCGCAATTTCAGTAATATATTCAATAAACTTTACCATAACTAAACTTCCGAAAGAAGACAGAATCAAGAAAATTATCAGCCCAATACAATACAAACTATGTGTACAAAACAAATCTTTTATTACATTAACAAAAACTTTCATCACATCTATTGATTTTCTGTTCATTCTTTCTCCCTCATCTCATATCACCGTCGGCTATATGCTTCCGTCTATCTAAATTGTGAAAAACTTTTTCATTTTACTTTTATTCTACAATATTTTCTATTGTATTTCCACAGCTTTTCTTCGAAGAAAATCTTGACTCTGCACGCAAAATATTCATTCAAAGATATGTTCTATCAAAAAACACATTCGCAGGAAGATTCATAATAAAATACAGGTTCTTCGTTACTTCTTAACATTATAATAACACACTCCCCAGTATCTATTAAGCCCACCATCACCCCATTCCCATCCAATCCCAGATATGGCTGATTTCGAAGCTTTGTTATCCCGCTGACATCCATGTTCGTTGAATCTGTTATCGTATATAGTTTTGGTATCGTCTGAAAACCAAGGGTCGCCATATATCTTGTATCACTGTTGTCCTCAACACTGATCACGCGATATTCTCCCCATACATGTTGTATACATGTTCTAGACTGATTAATAACACCCAACAGAGAGCTCTCTCCAACATTCACCATAAAATCCTTGTAATCATTTGACATAATTTTCTGTCTACAAGTCATGTTATCTGGCATAGCTACTCCTGTACTTTTTCTAATACTATATGACATAATAAAAAAATGGCGCACCAGCAAAAGAATATTTTTCTTCTGCCGATACACCATATCTATCCGCATCACTTATGTAATATTTTACTCAATCCTTCAACTCTGCCAGTAAGCTTTGTACTCTGCCATAAGCTTCCTCAAGCATCGGAAGCTTCTCCTTCGCTTCCTCAAGCTTCTTTGCACGCAAAAGCTCTGTCAATTCACTGGCCGCCTCTGATAACTCATTCAATGCAAGATTGGCAGCTACGCCCTTCAAGGTATGTGCTTCCCTGAACGCCTCCTCACAATCCTGTTTCTCTATGTTCTCCTTTAAATGGGGAAAGGACTGGTCATCTGTAAATTTCAACAAAAATTTCTTAAACAATGCCTCCTTCTCCATAAAACGGTGCAACCCTGTCTCATAATCTAGGATCTTTCTATCCACACTTTCCAAATTAATCATATTACCATCCCTTCCTAAGCCATTATCTTTCACTCCACTTAATTTTCTTCCATAATAAGTCACTTATCTTAATAATTATAACATTATTTTCATATATGTCAATCATTCTAACAGCCTATAAGAAGCAAAGACCTATTTTGATCCAATTTCTAACAGCCAGAAAAATAAATGTTCTGAGCAGTATAATAAAATATCTTCTCCTTCTCACTTTCCGTGAAAATATCACTTTCTGACAGATAACTTATCAGATGCTCATAACTGTCGCGGCATAAAGTAGATGGCAGATCAGAGCCAAACATCATGCGATCTGCTCCCACTATCTTCTTTCCAATGCTCAGATAATGTCTTGCATGCTCATAAGGATATGTTTCTGGTCTCTGATTCGCTGGCAGCGCAGCCAAATCAAACCACACATTAGGCAAAGCTAATCTTTTCAGTCCCTCTGTAAATACTTCCTCATCCTTCTGCTGAGGAGCAAGCAGATGACAGACTACAAATTTCATATCAGGATACCGCAATATTGCATTTCTCAATGCTTCTATCTGCCAGCAAGGATTTCCTGCACGCCCTATATCAATAATAAATACCAGACCCTTCTCATTCGCATAAGAATATGTCTCATCCATCACCTCTCCGTCCAGAGGAACAGGAGGATGATAACTCATCAAGCCTGAACCATTACTGACCTCAAACTTTACCAGACGAAACTTTAATTCATCAAACAAGTGCTTACGGATCTTATCCTTATTGACGCAAAATGGATCATAGGTGGCAGCTCCAGTAAATCGGTCAGGATATTTCTGCATTGCCTGCCAGACATATTCATTCTGAAAACCAAAGTAATTCCCCTGTAAAAGCACTGCTTTCTCCACGTGATGTCGATCCATCAGATCAATCACCCGCTCTGGTGTCACATCCACTTCTCCGAGATCCGGTGGTATCATATCTATCACCTGCCCACTGGCGTAGACTGCCTTCCCACCTCCACATGCCCTTAACTCTCCCTGAGAACCAAAGCCTGCAATATATTGTACAATATGTGCATGTGCATCAATAATCTTCATACCTGTCCCCACTTTCTCACTTCTTGCCAAACTGCCATCTATATTCTCTGTCTATTTCACTTATGTGCTTCACTGAGCTTTTTGTTCTAACAGTGCTGCTCCACGCATCTCTATCACTGGTCCCCCAGTCTTCTCCACATATTCCTTTGTGATCGTCACCCTGCCAATATTATCATCCTTTGGAATCTCGTACATAATATCCAACATAAATTCCTCAATAATTGCTCTCAGTGCCCTCGCTCCAGTATCCTTCTCAAGCGCTTTCTCTGCTATGGCGTCAAGAGCTCCATCATCAAAAGTAAGCTCCACCTCGTCAAAAAGCAACAGTCTCTGATATTGCTTTAATATCGCATTCTTCGGCTCCTTAAGAACTCGCACAAGCATCTCTTTATCAAGCTCCTCCAATGTATACACAATGGGAAGCCGCCCCAAAAACTCTGGTATCATACCAAAATTTCTCAAATCCTCCGTCGTCACCTTATGGATCAGGTTCTTCTCCTTATCAAATCTATCTCGAAGCTCTCCCTGAAAACCCATGGTGGATGTCTTTGTCAATCGCTCCTTTATCATATCTGCCAGATCAGGAAATGCCCCGCCACAGATAAATAAGATATTTCCCGTGTTCACTGTAACCAAAGGAACCATCGCATTCTTGCTGTTCGCTCCCACAGGAACCTCAATATCTGCACCTTCCAACAGCTTTAACATCCCCTGTTGCACCGACTCACCGCTGACATCACGATTATGGGCATTTTTCTTTTTCGCGATCTTATCTATCTCATCAATAAAGATAATTCCCTTCTCTGCCTTCTCCACATCATTTTCTGCCGCAGCCAATAGCTTTGATACCACACTCTCTATATCATCGCCGATATATCCTGCCTCCGTTAAAGAAGTCGCATCCGTAATTGCAAGAGGCACATCAAGAAGCTTTGCAAGAGTTTTTACCAAATACGTTTTTCCACTTCCAGTAGGACCTATCATCAACATATTGGATTTCTCAATTTCCACTTCATCGGTTGGCTTTGCATTGGCAATTCTCTTGTAATGATTGTACACTGCCACTGAGACTACCTTCTTTGCATGCTCCTGCCCGACAATATAATCATCCAGCTTTGCCTTAATTTTATGCGGCGCTGGTATATCCTTTATATTAAACACAGGAGTGGGCTTCTCTTCCTTCTCTTTTTTCTTCTTTACTTTCTGCCGCCTTGGGATCTCGCCCTGAAGCTCAGAAAGATTGATAAAATTCATATTAGAGAGCTTCATCAGATCGCTGTACTGCATCCCGGTGCTTCCCTGTATGGAATCAAAGGTCTTTTGCATGCAATCTGCACAGATAGATATATTACCGGGCATCTCTATCATTCTGCCCGCCTTGCTCTCTGGGCGCCTGCACATATAACAGATCTTCTCATATTCACCGTTATCTTTATCTTTATTATCCTTACCCTTACTTTCATTGCTTTGAACTGCATCTTTTATTTCTTTTTCATTATCCGTCATACTATTCTCCATTCTGAGCAGATGATCTCACCTTTGCTCTATCTTTTATTATAATGCACAGAGTAGTAGGTTACAAGTAAATATTTTCTAAACAAATGTAGCTACACAGACCATTCTCAAAATTGGATCTTTCCTTCAGATAAAGTATACCTTCTTATAAAATGAATTTTCGGAAAAGGTCCGTATAGACAGTCTGCTGTTTCCTCCGTCACCCCGCTCCCGCTTAGTGAAAAACGTAACGGATACTAAGCTCGTGAAAAACCTCGCTAAGTACCGACGTTTTTCAATAGGTTCCTTGAGGAAAACAGCAGACTGTCTATACTGCTTTATTGAATATTTTAGATACGCTGTAATTTTTCATATACTTGTAACCCTATTTAATATTTAGCTTGTTAGTATTTATAGATCACCAAATTTTCTTTAAGAATATAGTAAAAGTTATCTATCAATGCTGTTTAACCCAGTTTTCATTTGCGAGCAGATAAATTAAAAAGATAACAAAAGTTATCTATCAATCTGACAAAAGCAGAATAATAGCATGTTCTGCCTAACTGATAAAAACAGCCCGGTGAACTGCCTATGGTCCTCAAGGAACCTATTGAAAAACGCCGGCGGTTAGCGAGGTAGTTTCGAGCTTACCGTCCGCTGCGTTTTTCACTAAGCGGGAGCGGGGTGACGGAGGACTATAGGCAGTTCACTGGGCGGATCTAACCCGAAAATGATACAACAGATTTTTAGCCACAGCTAAAGCATAGCTTTTATAAGAAAATATACTTTATATTATGATAATTTCACATAACGACATACAGATATTTTTTATTCGCCGGTATTGACCAAATAATTTTTTCTAGTCAAGCAAGAACTCTTCTTTCTCCTGTGCATAAAATAACAGATGGACACTCCGAGGACTATCCATCTGTTATTTTTATCAGCAAAGTACTGAAATCTCTTCTATTCTGCTTTTTGTAGGGTCAGTTCTACCTCACGCTCTACATATTCATGGTTTTCTATATACTTTACCACAACCTTGACCGTCTCTCCTGCTCTATAATACTGCAAAAGCTCCCTTAAGTCCTCATAGGATTTTATGGTCTGCCCGTCAATGCGCACTATAATATCATATTTTTTAATTCCTGCCTTTTCTGCTGCTCCGCCTTCAACTACCTCCTGCACACTAAATCCTGCTGGTGTGCCATAGGAATCCTCATACTGAGCACTGATCTCAAGCCCCTTAATGCCAAGTACTCCTCTCTCATCCTCATCTACAATTGTGCGCGTCTCGCGGTTCATCAGCTCATTGATAATATCTACCACAGAAGATATCGGGATCGCATAGCCCATGCCCTCCACACCAGTGGAAGAATATTTTGCTGAGTTAATGCCTATCACTTCACCCCGAAGATTAAGCAATGCACCACCACTGTTGCCCTCATTGATGGCGGCATCTGTCTGAATCATATTGAGATTTAAGTTATTCACCTTTACCTGACGATTGATTGCACTGACACAGCCAGTTGTCACTGCCTGCCCATAGCCAAGCGCATTTCCAATGGCAATGGTTCCCTCGCCAATCCGCAGGCTGTCAGAATCTCCAAGAGTCGCAATTTTAATATAGCTCAATACCTCCTCTGGAATATCCTTTAGAGGGACAGCGATAACAGCGAGATCATTTTCACTTCTGCTTCCCTTTAACAACGCCTGAACAGAGACATCATCAGACAGATCCTCCGGTGTTCGGTCAGTAAAGGTGACGGTTATTGTCTGCGCATCTTCGATAACATGGTTGTTCGTCGCTATCAAAAGCTCCGTTTCACTCTGTCCCACAATAATCCCAGAGCCGCTGTTGTCATACTCCTGCTTTCCAAGAGAAAAAGGCCCATAGGTAATCTCGCTGCTTAAACGGCTTACTACTGACACGACAGATGGCATTACCTCCTCCACCACATCTGAGACATCCAATGCCATCGTAGCACCAGACGATTTCCCTCCACTGTTCGTCGTTGTGACAGCAAGCTGAACCGTTTTCTTTTCTGGCTCAGAAGATGGATAGATAAATTTCCCTGCTGCATTAATGCCGAAAAAGGCCGCACCTGCAATCAGTCCAAAGGCTGCCGCTTTTGCAATAAATTTCGCCGTCTTTTTTCCCTTTCCGCTTTTTTTCTGCTTCTGCGGCTCCTCATAGATGGCTCCGTTTATATAGGATTGTTTTGCTTCCGATCCAAAATCTGCGTTATCGTTATAATAAACATTTCGATATGTGGATTCTACAACGGTCTGTGAAACGTCCGTGCTGTCCTGTACCTGCTCCTTTGCCTGTTCTGTATGCTCATTAGACTCAAAGCTTTCGCCCTCTGTTGTCTGATTATAATCCTGATTGTTTTCATTCTCTCCGTACATATGAAATAACTCCTTTCCTTTTGCTATGTACCAAGTATAGAAAACATTTGTGTATAATCTGTGTTCTTTCTTTTAAAAAAGTATGTGCATCTTTTTCATTTCCTCAGAGATCTTTGTATCTTTTGCACAAAGAGCCATATACACATGTTCCTTCACTTTTTTCTGAAAAAAATAATATCCCTTCTGATTACAGGCTATATCGCCAAGATCATGATCCGACAGAGAAAACTCTATCTCCCTAAAATCTTTTGAAAGCCCTTCTCCTGTCGCCTTTACATAGCTTTCCTTTAGGGTCCACAGGCGAATAAAAGAATCCTCCTTATCCTCCCTCCGCGCAAGCCAATCTCTTTCCAGCTCTGTCAAAACACGTTCTGGCATCCTACTTTTAATTGGACGGACCGCCTCTATATCCACCCCCAGTTCCGTCTGTGCTACAGCGCACACCACCATATAACCGGCATGACTGATATTAAAATATATGCTATCACAATTGGGAAAATACGGTTTTCCATATGTTCCCCTCTCAATGACAGGAAGCACTTTGATGCCATACTCCTCTTTTAGAGCGTGTCTCAATAGCTCCTCCCCTGCTCTGTGCTCACAAATATGTCTGGATTCTTCTGTCTTTCTTAGGGTTGTCATATATAACATAGAAAATTCTCCGATTATGTCATTGTATACTCTGGCAGGCTTAACAGCCTTCTTGCATTTTTGCTAAAAATATTCTCTCTGTCCTTATCTGTGATATGCTCATAAAGCACCGCCTGCACATACATTCCCGGATTGGTGATCGGGAAATCTGTCCCAAATAAAATTCTTTCTGAGCCAAGCTTTTTCACTCCATGGCACAACATTCCATAGCGAAATAACCCCGTTCCGGACAGATCCAGATATGCATTTTCATAGCGGGTTATTCTCTCTATATGCTTCTCATATCCCACCCGCTGTCCCGGATGTGCTGCCACAAAGATAAGATTTTTATGTTCTGCTATCATCTGCGCCATCTGATCTGCCTCTTCCTCCACAGTATGATAGCTGAGAATCATATGATATTGCTCCGCCACATCAAGAATTTCAGCAAAATTCCGGCTGGAATAATCCTTCCAGCCATGCATATATGGAACTAACTCCCCTATAAGCTGAACCCCCTTCTTGTACATCCGTTCTATCTCATCACAGGATTCCTTCACATAGTCTGGATGTACATGAAAACCCGGCGTACAGTAACCATTATAATGCTCTGCTATCTCAAGTGCTCTATCATTCAGCTTCTGTATATAAGAAAACCCGTCTTCTTCCCAAGCCTCCCTCTTCATACCGCCCTCTATCACAGAACCACAGATATGCGTAATACCTACTGATCTTAATTCTGCCTCCGCCTCCTCACGATTCAGATAAAAACTGTCTTTGTACATACAGCTATATTCACCCATCGTCTCATAAGGATGCGTGTGGAAATCAATAATTTCCCTTATCATACCATATACCTCTCTAATTCTTTTGTATGTTCATACAGCTTATCCATAAGCTTCTTCGCTTCCTCCGCCTGATGCATACTATTCTCCCCGTGAGCTGCCGCCTCCATCGTGTTTGCTGCAACCTGCTCACTGACAGCCGATATCTGACTTATGCTGTCCACAATCATATTGTTAGACTCCAGCACCTCATTCACCTGACCATGAATGGTTTCCACATTCTGATTGAGATCTTGTATCTTTTGATAGATATCATTAAAGCTATTCTCCGACACAGTGATCATATCTCTCTCCTCTTTAGTCGCCTCGATAACATCAGCAACTATCTCCTGCGCATTATCAGCATTTTGCTGAAGCTCAGATACAATCTCACCGATATTCTGGGTTAATCCTCTTGTCTGCTCCGCCAGTGCACGGATTTGCTCTGCCACCACAGCAAATCCTTTTCCTGCATCTCCCGCCCGCGCACTCTCAATAGAGGCGTTGAGGGCCAGCAGATTGGTCTGGCTGGAAATGCTGAATATCTCCTTCGTGATCTCCCCAACCTTTCCCGCGTTCTGCGCGAGGACATTCATGGACTCTGAAACCACCCTCGTCGAATTATCTATCTGATCAGCTTTCTCCTTCAATGTGTCCATAGATGCTCTGCCGCCGTTCACCGCCTTAATAGATGCCTTTGCATAACTCATCATCTCCTCTGACATACTTTGGGTCGTGTTGATCATCTGCTGGATGTTATTGGTCATCACTGTCTGCTTTTCTATACTCTCTGCATTGGATGAGTTTCCTGCCGAGATCTCATTCAGTGCACGCGAGGTAACACCTGCTGCCTTATTTAATTTCTTGATCAGCTCTGAGGCAGCAGCAGAATTTTCCTGTACTGAGGCTGTCACCTTAAGTACATTATCAAGCAATCTGTCCGTGCGCTCCTTCTCTCTCTTGATCGTTCTTAATTTATCTGCATTGACCTGATTTGAGATCTTGGTCGTCAGCACAACACCTAATAAAAATACTATAATAGAAGCAAGGTGAAGCAGCACACCTGCCACTTCCACCTGTGCCCCAGAAGGCATGTGCCCTTCTATCACGTAAAACTTAACTGCATAGATAACATTCAAAAGCAAAACAACAATTGATGAGCGAACCATATACGCCAGATCATAGTACAAAATAAATACAATGGCAACCGGAAACACCATGACAAAAACATGATCATTTCCCGCCCCCAAAAGAGCCATCGCATAGACTACACCATACCCTGCCATCATGACATGCTTTAAGATTGTGCTCTCCTTGTTTCTAAAATATACAAGAAAGGATGCCGTCATGGAGATTATAACCCAAGCGACAAACACTCCTGCAAATACTCTTGATATATTTCCCGCAATACCCTCACGCATATAACCCGCAACCAGAAAAAAATCAATAATAGTCAAAATAGTCAAGGCAAATCGGTTTACTCTAGCTATCTCGTTATTTGTGCCCTGCTCCTTTTTGTTATCTTCCATTTTACATCTCCTCCCCGTCCCGTCTTATTATTCTTTTCCCATATGAAAGCGACTAATTAAGCTGTTTAAGGTCCGCGCCTGCTCTGATAATCCCTTTGAGACCACAGCACTTTCTCTGGCAGTAGCAGAATTTGTCTGAACCACCTCAGAAATTTCTTTAATTCCTTTTTCCACCAAAACGATCATCTCTGCCTGTTGAACACTGGCGGTGGCTATCTCATCCATCAATTCTTTAATTGCCTGAATACAATCTGTGATAACCTGCATGGCAGAAACAGCAAGGTTTGTGGACTCTGTTCCTGTCTTGACATCCTGTATCGAATGATGTATTAAGCTGCTAGTATTTTGGGCAGCTTCCGCCGATCGCACGGCAAGACTCCTAATCTCATTGGCTACTACAGAATAGCTTTTTCCCGCGCTTCCTGCACGCCTAGCCTCCACAGAAGCATTCAATGCCAAGATATTTGTCTGATGAGCAATATCCTCAATGGTTTTGATAATTGTACCAATCTGCGCCGAAGACTGATCAATATTCCTTGTCGCTGTCATCAACTGCTCCATCTTCGTATCTGCCTCTGCTGCATAACCAGCCGCTTTGTATACAAGCTCACTGGCACTGCCACAGCGCGTAGTACTGGTCTGAATCTGTGAAGTGATCACCGTCACATTCGAGACAAGGCCCTCCACGGAAACCGCCTGCTCCATCGTTCCCTGAGACAAAGCCTGCGCCCCCGTAGATACTTGATTCGTGCTTGTGTCCACCTGATTTGCAACCTGAGAAATATCGCGGATCACATGAATAAGATTGCCATGAATGGAACGCAAACTCTCTAACAATACCTTAAAATCCCCAATATAATACGCCTCATTCTTTGTCAAATCACAGCAAGATTCCCGGCTGCCATCTCTCCTAAAATACGCCCGACATCATCTATCGTCTCCCGCAGACAGCCACAGACGTGGTGGGTGGTCTGTGCAATCATACCAATTTCGTCCACTCTTCCATAAAAGCCTTCCAGCTCCATATCAGCAGAGAGATTCATCTCGCCAAGATGTCTTATAGCAAGCTCCACCCGCATAAGCTCCTTACCCTCCCGATATAGAATCAAGAGAGTGATCAAGATAATCGTGCCAGCCATAGCCGCACACAATACTCCCACCACAAATCGCACTGTCCTTACAGCTCCATAAACCTCCGTGGCATTATCGCGAACCATAAATACCCAACTGCGATCCTTTAAATATTTATACACGACAAGCTGCTCTATTCCATTTTCATCCATATATGCATATGTACCTGCCTGTGTGCTGCCCTCCGACTGAATTTTTTGAATAATCTCCCTATATCCACGGTCTGTGGTCTCCGTGTTTAAAAGTGCCTCATCTTCATGGTATAGATACACTCCCGTCTCCACATTCAAAAATACATATTCACTATCTGGCAAGCCCTTTATATTTAAGTTTAACAATGCGTCCATCAAATGGCTTGCAAAAACTCCTGCTCCCACATATCCTATACATTCCTGATCCTCAAAAATAGGATAATACATAGAAAGAATCATGCTGCCTGTTCCCGGAGACTTCATAATTCCCAAATTAGTAAGCTGCTTTTTTGACAAAATTGTATTTTGGAATGTGGTCAGTGAACCCCCCGTTCTCGTCGTTATTCCAATAGCCTTTTGGGAAGTATGTGTAAGTACATAAGTGTCTGGAGTGGCAATATACAATCCTTCAAAAATGCCTTTGACAGAGGCAAAATCTTCAGTATATTTTTGTGCCTTTGCCAATAATGTTGCATCCTCAGGATGCAAAAGAAGCTCTCTAACCTCGCTGCCCAGCGCAAATGCCGCCATATATTCTTCTGCGGAAGAAACATACTCGTTGATAATAGTGGCTCTGGATTCCACGGCATCCGTCATCTGGTTGGTAATATCTTTCTTTACTAGAGAAGAAACCTTTGAGGACACGATCATCCACAGAAATAACATCCCTATTAATGTTATCATTGAAGTGATAATACCAATACGTGTAGCAAGTTTTTTGTTTACAAGAAATTTCATAGCTATCCTCCATAGAAAATAAATATTGGGGGCATCCGCTCACTCTCCCTTGACCAATTTTAATATATCACACCTTTTATTTTGTGTCGAGATATTATTAAGCAATCCCACACATTCATCAGGCACTCTTATACACCCAAGCAGAGAAGCGTTCGCTTTCCCTTGCATTTCTATGCACAAAGGAAAGCAAGAGTGCATACACCCCTGCTTTCCTTTTCAATTCCAGGACTAATTCCCTATTCTATCTAGCAAAAAAACGATATCACAAGTGCCACCACAAATCCGGTTCCTCCCACCAGTGTCTCCATAATCGTCCATGTCTTTAACGTCGTTTTCTCATCCATACCAACCAATGACTTCACCAGCCAGAATCCAGAATCATTAAAATGTGATATAACTGTTGCACCGCCTGCTACGGCCGCTGTCACACAGGCAAGGTACATCGGTGATAGGGAAGCGATCTCAGGCATAGCCGAGATAATTCCCGCTGCCATCGTCATAGCTACTGTGGCAGATCCAACGGAGATTCGTACCAGCACAGCAACTAAAAATGCTATGACAACAATTGGAAGATGTGCGCCAGCAACTGCATTTCCAATTACATCACCAATACCAGAATTCTGAAGCATATAGCGAAGAACTCCACCACACGCCGTCACCAGAAGAATCATTCCTGTAGGCTCCAGCGATTTGGTCATTACCTTCTCAAGCTCTTCCATATTGTATCCATGGCGGACGCCCAATATCAACATAGCCGCAACCGTGGCAATTAAAAGTGCCATAAAAGGCTCACCCAAAAATGCCAATATCGGCTGAATCCCTGAGAGAGCTGGAATTACCTTTGACACAGAGTTTAAGATAATCAGTACAAGTGGTATTAAAATAACACCCACCACCATGCCAAATTTAGGAAGCTTACTCTCATCAAATTCCTGCTGATTTGCCACATGATCGGGCACAGGAATATAATACTTATTTCCACAGATAGAACCCCATATCGGTCCAGCTACAATCATGGCAAAAATACCACAGAGAATACCAACCATAATCACCCAGCCCAGATCGACGCCAAGCATGTTAGCCACAAGAATCGGTCCCGGTGTCGGTGGTATAAATGCATGACCGACAGCAAGCCCCGCAAGCAGCGGAATGGCATAAAACAGTGAAGATCGCTTTGTCTTTTTTGCCAGAGAAAACGCAAGCGGAATTAAGATAATCAGCCCGGCATCAAAGAACACCGGCATCGAGATAATCAACCCTGTAATGCCCAATGCCCACGCTGCCTTTTTATCCCCAAACCATTTCACCATAGATACGGCAAGCGTCTGCGCTCCTCCTGATATCTCCAAGATCGCTCCAAACATAGAACCAAGTCCAACCAAAAGGGCAATGCCCTTTAATGTATTTCCAATTCCTTCATTCACAGAATCCACAATAGCAGTAAATGGCATACCGGCAACAAGCCCAATAAATACCGCTCCGGCAAGTATCGCTATCATAGCCTGAACCTTAAATTTTATAATTAATACCAACAAAAGAGCAAGTCCCAAAAGCGCAGCAATTACTAATCTCACTGGGCTAATCTCACTCTGCGTGGCTGCCAATGCGATAACATTCATCCTTTGATCCCCTTTCCTATCCCTATTTTGTAACGATTTCTACTATTCCATATAACCGCCCTGCATCGGTGAGACAGCATGCTGAGAATAGATATGAAGCACACCTTTTTTATACTTTGCTTCCTTTGGCTTCCAGCATTTTCTTCTCTCCTCCAGCACAGCATCCACTTCCTCCTTGGGAAGTCTCTTGCCGTCAATCCCCACAATCTCCAGCTTTCTGTCAGGAATATCTATCTGAATCAAATCATTTTCCTGCAGCAGCGCAATCGGTCCCCCCTCCGCTGCCTCAGGAGACACATGACCGATGGCTGGTCCCTTGGAAGCTCCTGAAAAACGTCCATCTGTGATAAGTGCTATACTAGTGCCCAAGGTTTCATCAGAAGAGATCGCCTCTGTCGTATAGAACATCTCTGGCATACCAGAACCTTTTGGTCCTTCATAGCGAATAATCACTGCATCGCCCGGCTGAATTCTGTGCTCAAGCACCGCTGCTATAGCATCCTCCTCACAGTCAAATGGCCTAGCCTTCAGCACTGCCTGAAACATTTCCTTCGGCACAGCCGAATGTTTGACCACCGCGCCCTGTGGAGCCAGATTTCCACGAAGAATTGCCACCGTTCCATTTTTCCCAATCGGCTCATCAAAGGTGCGAATTACATCCTCGCGCTTTAAATTCCATTTTGCAAGATATGCCTCACATTTTTCATAGAAGCCATTCTGCTTTAGCTCTTCCAGATTTTCCCCCAGAGTCTTCCCTGTCACAGTCATAACATCAAGGTGAAGCATCGACTTAATCTCCTCCATAATGCGTGGAACGCCTCCTGCATAATAGAAGAATTGCGCCGGCCATTTTCCCGCTGGACGGATATCCAGTAGATAATGTGCTCCCCGATGCATCTGATCAAAGGTATCTGCATCAATCTCCATGCCAAATTCATGTGCGATTGCCGGAATATGCAGAAGGGAATTTGTTGAGCCAGATATCGCCGCATGTACTATAATTGCATTTTCAAATGCCTTCTGTGTCACAATATCGCTTGCCTTTAATCCACTTCTCGCAAGCTCCACGCTTCTTTTTCCTGCCTCATAGGCAACCGTGCGAAGCTCTTTCGCCGTCGCTGGCATAAGTGCAGAACCCGGAAGCATAAGTCCCAGAGCCTCCGCCATAATCTGCATGGTGGAAGCTGTTCCCATAAAGGAGCAGGCACCGCAGGATGGACAAGCATGATGCTTATAATAAGTAAGTTGCTCCTCCGTGATCTCGCCTCTCTTGCACTTGGCTGAATATGCTCCAATCTGCTCCAGAGTCAAAAGCTCAGGACCCGCATCCATAACACCACCCGTCACGACAATGGAAGGAAGATTCAACCTGCCAATCCCCATCAATATCGCCGGCACGGATTTGTCACAGCTCGCCACAAACACGCCACCATCAAAGCCTGTGGAATTACCATGAATCTCGATCATATTTGTGATCATATCACGGGATACCAATGAATAGTTAATGCCATCATGCCCCTGTGCGATACCATCACAGATATCCGTCGCATAATATCTGGCACCCTTGCCCCCTGCCTCTCGGATTCCTCTCACTGCCTCATTTACAAACTCATCCAGATGCGCACTACCCGGATGACTATCCCCAAAGGTACTCTCCACTATAATTTGAGGCTTATCCAGATCCTCCACACTCCAGCCCATTCCCATCTTTAATGGGTCATTTTCTGGTGCCATTCCTCTCACTCTCTGGCTGTTTAACTCTGTCATTTTTTTGCAGCTCCTTTCCACAATCATTCCATCGCTCCATAAACATCTGATGTATTTTGTACATTTATCATATCATTTTTTCTGTAGCTATGCAAGTCAGCCGCTATATTAACCACTTTTTGCTGTAAAACTTCTGTATTTTTTGTGCACTATTACTAATTTTTTTCAATAATAAGAATGTAACTACGTCTTTTATCTATTTTCTCCAATTATATTGTTTTAAGTTGTCTGATGTTTTTGATCATCTCCCTGTTATAAGCAAGATGCATGGTCATCGCAAGTCTTGCTCCCTGACTATCTCTCTCTGCTATGGCATCCGCCACAGCCCTGTGAGTTCGAATGGTTTCCGCCGTAAGCTTTTTGTGAGTGACATTTACAAACATCATCACAGCCGTGTCAATAATGGGTATAATCTGTTCTACAATCTTATTCTTAGAACATTCCGCCACACAACAGTGAAACGCAATATCCTCTCTAATGTAGTTTTCTTCATCCTCTATCTTCTGCTCCACACGGCTGCACAACATCTGAAGCTTTTCTATCTCCTCCTTGGATGCGCGCAGAGCAGCCATCTCTGCCATCGCAGGCTCTATCATTAAGCGCACTTCCACCAGATCCATGGCGATCGCCTCCTTATCTGGCATACTGCGGATTCCAAGCGGGTCCTCCGCCAGAGGGATCGTGCTCAACACATAGGTGCCAGAGCCTCTGCGCACCTCCACGATCCCTTGATACACCAAAGATTTCATCGCTTCCCTCACCGTGCTGCGGCTAACTCCAAACAACTGGCAAAGCTCAAATTCATTCGGAAGTTTTTCTCCTATCTTGATGGGAGTCTTTATAATATACTGAAAAATCTGTTCTTCCACTTCCTCTACCAGCAATTTGCTCTTTAGATGAGATAAATCCTTCATGGTTCGTTTCCCTCCTGCTTTTTTCCATTCGTATTTTTGTTTTCTATTGTAGGCCTATCCTCCACATATCAGTTCTACCACAGTCCAAACTGGCTGCCTGCCCAATATATAAAACCCAACAGTGAGCTGGTAAGAATACCATACAAAATAACTGGTCCCGCTATCGTAAATATCTTGCAGCCTATTCCAAATACCTGTCCCTCTTTTTTATACTCGATCGCCGCCGCTGCTATACCATTTGCAAACCCTGTGATTGGTACCAAAATACCTGCACCTCCCAGCTTTGCAAGCTTTGAAAATAAATTAAAGCCTGTTAAAAGCACGGCAAGAAGAATCAATGCCAAAAGATTCCACTTTCCTGCTGTCTCCTTGTCAAGCCCTGTCTTCATCAGCATATTAGTAATAAACTGCCCCAGCGTACAGATAAGTCCTCCCATCCAAAATGCATGAAACATATTGATCCACACATTATGTGTCGGCGTCATTTGTTTTACATATTGGCGGTACTGCTGTTCATTCATAATATCACCATGCCTTTCTGCGTCGTTTTTTCGCAACTGCCCTACTTTCCAATCATAGAATAATAAAGCCAAGCGCCCAGCCCCTTGCCGAACGCCATTCCAAGAATCACCCAAGAGATTCCTTTGCTAATCCGAATTCTTCTGGTAAAGATCGCTGTCACATTCAAGCTTTCCGCAAGCGACATCACCAGCACCCCCACATAGATGCCAAATGATATACCACACACTGCAAGAAACCATTCGCCTAAAGGTACACGAAAATGATACAAGGACCAGAGATTACCAAAGGTTCCTCCTAAAGCGACGCAGGTCTCATACACTTTGGCATACTTTGCCGTGTGTGTTTTTCCTATCAGTCTTGCCATCAGTCCTGCCGATGTAATCAGCGCATATACACCTCCGGCCACCACTGTTCCTGCACCAATCCCCACCACTGCAAGAAAAAGCTGCCTAAAAAATGCTATCACTGCAATCCTTCCTTTCAGCTCACCTCGATATGCTTATCCTTACGATTGACGCCCTCAATTAAGGTTGTATTAATATCATCCTCATATAGACGCATCTCCACCTCCACAGGTGTCGGATCTGTCGTGATTTTCTTTCCTCCAAAATGATTGTAGAACACTAAAATACCCACTGTAAGCCCGATGCTGTAACTACATTCTAGAATCGTGTAGCCGTCCGATGCCTCACCTGTCACCAGTCTGTAGATCTCCTGAAAAACCTCATTCACTCCGACATCATTGTTAAAAGTCATTATCGCAAAGGCTGCGCCCAAAAAGGTGATCGTGCAGATCGACAAAAGCTTAAGTATAGAAAACACAGGCTGTTGCTTTCTTGGCTTTTCATAATCAATAATAAAATCTATCTCTCCCATATTATTAATTTCCAGCGTCGGATAGATTTTATGGATGAACTCTATCACCTTCAACACAGAAAATACAAAACGATTATTCTTTTCATCGGGAATGTGCATCAGCTTTATCGCCTTCACTCTACTTAAAATTTCTTTATTGATGCACTCCAGATTTGCCACATCTGAAAGATAGATATCCTGTTTGTCAACCTCGATATTACGCCCAATTTTCATATACAAAATATCACTCACAGGCATACCTCCCGTGAGTGATCCTCCATATCAGGCAGCCTGTACTCCACCAGCGTCCCATCCTTTGTCTCATCCTCCTGAACATAATGAAGTGCATATACAAAGCCCACAATCACTAACACCAGAAGTATTAAAAGAAGCCCTAACTGAATCCTTAATTTCGCCATACCTGTCTCCTCACTTTCCCAGCTCGCAGCCATCTTGCCTTCCATATTTGCAAAGCCACGCTGTAAGGGTAGTATGGCAGTTTTTCTTTTTTTCTATGCATTAAGTCAAGTACCCACGCATGCGTAGCAGTATCTTCTTCTCCATGCGGCTGACCTGAACCTGTGATATTCCCATCTCTTTTGCAATCTCCATCTGCGTTTTTTCTTCAAAATATCGCATCTCAATTAATTTTCGCTCGTTCTCCCCAAGCTCCCCCAAAAGTTCCTCCAAAGCCATTCTATTTAATAGCTCCTCATTCGCATCTGTCGTTTCCTCCAGCTTGTCCATCAACGTGATAGCATTGCCATCCCCCTGATAGATAGTTTTATGCAAAGATTCCACCTCACACTGAGACTCCATCGCCATCACTAATTCCTCGGAAGAAATTCCTATCTCCGCCGCAACCTCCTCGATCGTCGGCTCTCTCCCACTTGTCTCCTGAAGCCTCTGTGCAGCGATCTTTGCCTTTCCAGCCGCTTCTTTCAAAGAACGGCTGACCTTAATCATGCCATCATCCCGCAAAAAGCGCTTGATCTCGCCCGCAATCATTGGCACAGCATATGTAGATAGCTTCACTTCATAGCTGGTGTCAAATTTATCGATCGCCTTTAAAAGCCCTATGCTCCCTATCTGAAACAAATCCTCCAGCTCATGCCCTCTGCCGGAAAATCTTCGGACAATGCTCCATATCAGCCCCATGTTCTCCATAACCAGTCTGTCTCTGGCCTCTTTATCCCCTTGGTGCGCAGCTTCTATCAACTGAATCGCATCCATACCGCACACCTCTACACAGCTTCCGGTTTTTTGGCAATCTTCTTGCGCATCTGCACGATCGTTCCAGCCATGGGCATCGAGCTCACCTTAAGCTCATCCATAAATGCCTCCATAAATGCAAATCCCATACCAGAACGTTCCAGCTCTGGCTTAGAAGTGTACAGTGGCTCCATCGCCTTCTTCACATCAGCTATCCCACAGCCGCGATCCATCACTGTGATCAAAAGTTCCCTGTTATGTATTTTACATTCTACCCGAATTTTGCCTTCTGTACTCTCATATCCATGAATAATACAATTTGTCACAGCCTCCGACACCGCCGTTTTAATATCTGTGATCTCCTCCACAGTAGGGTCCAGCCTAGCGGCAAATGCCGCCACTGCCACCCTTGCAAAGCTCTCATTGGAAGATGAGCTGTCAAATTCCATCATCATTTCCTGTGTCTCCATTTTAACCTCCACTCTGCCGCCTATTGGCCTTTTCATTTACTGCTATTCGCAGACCTTCACAAGCTTGTACAATCCTGATATTTCCAGAATCCTGTGTATCGCTGCACTGACTCCCCTCACTCCGATATATCCAGATTTCTCCTGAATCAGACGATAACGCCCCATAATCATCCCCACACCGGAGCTGTCCATAAACGTAGTGTTGCTAAAATCAAAAATAATATTTTTTATCATCCCCTTTCTGATAATCTCCTCCGAGTACTGCTTCACTGCAAACGCCGAATGATGATCCAGCTCCTGCGGCGGATATACAATCAAAGTATCCTCTATCACCTTATACTCTGGCCCCATACAAACTCTCCCTTCCCAACTATATCCTAAACTATATTTAGAGCATGTGTTACATCAGCAACTCACTTTCCTTACGTGCACCTGTACATTCGAGTAGAGGAATGCTTTTCTCCTCTGCTCGTCGCGCGGGGCACATGTTGCGCCTGCAACTTACTTCTTTATGTGC
>CAJUOO010000005.1 GCA_910588535.1 uncultured Lachnospiraceae bacterium
ATCCGTTACGTTTTTCACTAAGCGAGAGCGGGGTGACGGAGGAAAACAGCGGACTCACTATACGAACCCTCTTCCGAAAATGATAAAAAAACACTCATCCCACAAGAAGCTATACATTATTCACTTTTCTGAGTAATATAAAATTTCTTTTTCCTGCGCAATAAATTCATGCCTAATCCTCCTGCCACAATTGTACAAAATACCATTATCCATCTCATTTTCAAACCAACTCCCATCTGCCCACTTTAGCGGGCGTACAAATCAAGATGTGAAATTCTACTTTCACACTGCTCTTTTCCGAAGCATTGCATATAACATATGATTTATTCACTTTGTCTTAATTTCTTTATAATACTATCATACAAGATAATAGTTATAAATTGAGAAAGAAACATTTGAGATTTTTTTAATTTCTCTAACACAAATTTACAATTCTATTAATTATATAAATTGATAATTCTTTTAATTATTCTGCCGAAATCTTCTCTTCCAACCTTCAAAATTCCACCCATTTAAAAAATGCTCTGCCGCCATCCATCCATTTTCAAATAAGGCTTGACTATCCTTCCTATTAATATTAAAATCAACAGCGTTTATCTTATGTTTTTCCTCCCCAAATCCCACAGCCGTGGAAATTCGAATGGTTCTCTCAAAATCTCCTTCTATCAGATGATTGTGATCAACCGCATCCAGACAAGTAGATATAATTGACTTTAGATAATCCACAATATTCGTACTTGCTTGGCAGGAATTACATTTACATGCTTCCTTCTCATCTAAAAATTTAAAACCAAATGTTGGTTTCTCTGGAACCCTCTCCCCATCATCCAACAGCCATACTGGATAATTGCTGAGAAGGCCGCCATCCACAATAACATGTGTCTTTCCATGTCGATCCTTCCACTTTACTGGCTCAAAAAACACTGGTATGCTGACACTCATCCGCACCGCTGCCGCGACAGAAAATTCCTCTCTCTGTATACCAAATTCCTCCAGATCATCTGGAAAAATCAAAAGGCGTTTCTCTGTCAGATCGCTCGCCGTAATCTTTAATATCTTTCCACGTTTTTTCAGATCACCAAAGTTCTTTATACCTTTTTTTGCCAACAGCTCCTCCATCCATGCTTCTAAATATTTTGTATCATAGATGCCAAGACTGATTAATAGAGAAAAGACTTTTCCAACCACGCCAAAATAATCTGGCAGATCCATCCCTTTAAATTTCATATAATCCATAGATTCGAGCTCTTTTTTAAGCTCCTTCCCAGTATATCCTGCCGCGAGAAGAGCTGCAACCATAGCCCCCGCAGATGATCCCGCTGTATCAGCAAATTCATAACCTGCCTGCTCAATCCTACATACAGCTCCCACATGTCCGATCCCCCGGACACCTCCTCCTTCAAAAACCGCATTGCACCTTTTCATTCTATGCAAAACCTCTGCATCCTCTACTTAATTACAGTATATGCAGAGATTCTTCTTCACGTTTTTATCAATTTTTGTAAAAAAGATATTTATTTTCTCTAAATTATGTTCACATAGCTAACCCACTATTATAATAACTGTATATATTATATATAATGCTATAAAATATTTATATCTATTTATTAAATTTCATTGACAATCACCTATTATTTCGTATTTGATAATAAATATTTGCAAAAGCTCTTGCTTGTGACGTAACGTAATGAGATATACTATAACTAGGAGGTGTGAAATGGACAAATATAAAACTATACCACATGGTTATATGACCGTCGGCGAAGTCGCAAGAAAAATGGGCATTACTGTACGGACATTACAACATTACGATAGGGAGGGTTTACTTCCCCCATCTGCCATAAGTGAAGGAGGGCGTAGGTTATATACAGACAAAGATATAGTAAAACTTCATCAAATTCTATCCCTCAAACATTTAGAATTTTCTTTGGACGACATAAAAAATCGACTGATTCCACTTGATACACCGGCTGAAATTGCTGATGTTCTACAAGAACAGGCCACCGCTGTCAAGCGAAAAATAGAAAGCTTGTCTGAATCGTTGAGAGAATTGGAGGTGTTGCGTGAGGAAGTCCTTCAAATACAGTCCGTTGATTTCAAAAAATATGCTGATATTATTGTTAATTTGCAGATGAAAAATGATTTCTATTGGCTAATTAAACATTTTGATGACCAGACTCTTGACCATATCCGCAGCCATTTCGACCAAAATAGCGGAATGGCTTTTATCAACACTTTTATGCAACTTCAAGACGAAGCGATAAAACTTCAAAATGCAGGTATTCCTGCAGATAGCGATGAGGGACAGCATTTTGCAAAAGCCTATTGGAATATGATAATGGATTTCACAGGTGGAGATATGAGTATGCTTCCCAGACTGTATGAATTAGGACAATTTCTAAATACTAACCATAAATGGAAAGAAATTCAAGACATTGCCAACAGATATGTCGAACAAGCATTAGACTTCTATTTTTCCCATTTGGGCGTTGATCCATTTAAGGAGGAAATAGAATGAATGAGGCTATAATCATTAGGAATTTAACAAAGAGCTATGGAACACACATTGTGCTGAATAATTTAGATTTCTGCGTATACCAAGGAGAAATTTTTGCTTTGCTTGGCATAAATGGTGCAGGAAAAACCACATCGCTTGAATGTATCGAGGGTTTACGAAAATATGACAGCGGAAGCATTACTATAAATGGAATCATGGGTATTCAATTACAGTCGGCTTCTTTGCCAAAGAATATAAAAGCACTGGAAGCTGTCAAGTTATTTGTTAAATGGAATAAGACATCTCTCGACAAAGCAGCACTTAATGCTCTTGGTATTTATGAATTTGCAAAAAAACAGTATTATCAATTATCAACTGGGCAAAAACGGCGGCTCCATTTGGCACTTGCTTTAACACGAAATCCTGACATTTTGTTTCTTGATGAACCAACCGCAGGACTTGATGTTGAGGGACGGCTATCTTTACATGAGCAAATCCGGCAACTAAAAGCAATAGGAAAGACAATTATATTAGCAAGTCATGATATGACAGAAGTTGAAAATCTATGTGACCGGATTGCCATTCTTTCTAATGGCAAAATTTCCTTTATCGGGACTGTCGAACAACTCGAAACAATCGGTAAACATTATACTATCACAGTCCAAACCAAAAATAGAACGGAAAAATATGAATCTGAAAACATCGGGGATTCTTTACTTTCGCTGCTTATGCAGTACAAAGAAAAAGGAGAAACTATCATAGATATTCAAATAGACCGTGGTTCACTAGAACAACATTTTATAAAAATTGCAAAGGGGGCGTGACAATGGGAGCCTTTTTTTACGGAGTTTCCTTACAATGGAAATTAGATATAAGGAGTAAAACATTACTTATAACCTGCTATATCGTGCCACTTTTTTTCTTTGCAATTATGGGCGGTATATTTACATCAATCATGCCGGAAGCGAGATATACGCTTATTCAGTCAATGACTACATTTGGTGTGACAATGGGAGCGTTGATTGGTCTGCCTCCCTCTCTTGTTGAAATTTATAGCAGCGATATAAAAAAGGTCTATAAAGCAAATGGCGTTCCAATCTATCTCGGTCTTGTTTTAACCAATATTTCAGCATATATTCATTTGTTCATTATGAGTATTATTCTATATATTGCCGCACCGCTGGCATTTAATGCTAAAATACCAGAACATCCGAGTATGTACTTCCTTAGCCTTGCTATTTTTATTGCAGTATCGCTTAGTATTGCCAGCATAATTGGTCTGGCAGTAAAAGACCAAGCAAAAACTTCTATGTTTTCTATCATTATTTTTATACCCTCTACCATGCTTTCTGGAATTATGTTCCCGATAGAACTACTTCCAAAATCATTTGAAACAATAGGCAAACTATTTCCAGCTTCATGGGGATATAAACAACTGACAGAAAATATCTTTACGTTTGAAAGTCTTTTACCATTACTTTTGTTTTTTGTCTCAGCTATTGTTGTATGTAATATTCTATTGCGAAGAATTGATAGATAACAAATCCAACCGATTCAGTCAACGGCAAATAAGCTACGTTTGCCGTTGACAGTCCTCCAGACAAAAAAATCGCATTGTAAGAATTATATAGAACCTAATGAAAAGAATAACACATATTACAAGCTCCAGAAAGTCTATATTTCATTCAAGAATTGAAGATATATCATAAGCTTTCCATCTCTATATTGTGCTTTCATTCTTCCTCCCATCTGCTCTGCCAGCGTGCGTGCTATAGAAAGCCCCAACCCCGTCGCGTTTCTTCCTGTCTCCACAGTATAAAAGCGATCAAACAATCTCCCCGCCAAAATCTCATCGAGCTGGGAAGCCGTATTGATAAACACAATCTCCCCAGTCTCTTCTAATAGAACCTCCAGATCCCCATCGCTATACTTTAGCACATTGCTCAAGAGATTTGCAACTATTCGAGATAATAATTTTCTGTCAAGCTGCCGTACCACCTTTTTCTCTGGTATATGAATCTCAGGTGTGATATTCCTCTGTCTAAATGCAGCATAATAGGCGGCGAGACCTTCCTCCAATACATCATTAAGAACCACTGTCTCCTTTTTTATCTCCGCGGCAGACAGAATGATCGAATAACTAAAAAGCTCTTCTGTCAGCTGCTTTAACACTGTCGTTCGGTTTTCTATCACGGACAGGTACCTCTTTGCCTCCTCGGTAAGCTCTTCTCTCTTAAGCAAATCTAAGTAACCACAGATTGCTGTCAGAGGTGTTCGCAGATCATGGGAAATATTCATAATGGCATGCTTTAGCTCAGCATCTCCTTGACAAAAACGATGTCGCTCTTCGCGCAGCTTGCGAAGCTGCATATTTAAACTGTGGGCCAGCCGAAGCATCTCCTTATCACGGCAGGGCAGATCAAGCAATGTATTTGTCCCAGTTATCAGCCTGTCAGCAAAGCTCTCCGCTAACTCTCTCGCCGCCTTGCGAAATAGAACAATCTTACCTGCCAGCAAAAGCACCAGAATAAAAAGAAAACCAACCAAAGCCCACAACCAGATCTCCATCATTTTCCTCTACTTCAAATCCTTTTTTTCAAAAAGCCGCATCCCTAACACCGTAAAAAATAAAATCTCGATCATAGAAAATAACGCCATGCGAAATGGATGCACTGCAGTCGCATCGGTTATCGTCAGGCTCTGCCCAGATGGAAGAATATCCATTATCAACTCGTATAATGCCCGCATCTCTGGCTTAAGATAACGTGGATTAGTCCATCCATCTACATATTGTGTCCCATCAGAAGAGATAACGATTCCTCCGATAACCTCTGGCTCCTGAAGCCTAGCCAACAAGATCCCTGCAAGAATGATTCCCGCGAAAAAAATCAACAGACAAACAATTCCATTGACAGAGCGATTTGATATTACCATGGACATCATAGTAAATAATGATGCATAGGTGATAGTGAGCAGCAATCCATTTCCCGCAAGTATCCCTACTATCCAAAGATCAGCTTTAAAAAATCCAAACATAGGAACACCGACCAAACTAACTACAAGAATAAAAACCACATCAAAAAATAACCCTGCCGCCGCACAGCACAAAAAATTTGCCAGATAGATATTATATCTGGAATGGCCGACAATCAACTTATTGCGCACCGTGCCATCACTGTATTCTGTCCCCAAAAACAAGCTGGAGAAAATAGCAAGAAAAAAACCTGTCAACAACGCATAGGACAAAAATAATTTATCAAACACAACATTTGCATGAAAATTCTGCTTTACATAATATTGATTCAGACAAACTGCCACAATCAAAACTACCATGCCAATAATACAACACCAAAATGTTTTATTCTTTCGCGTCCGCACAACACCTGAATATAGTAATCTGCTCATATCTACTCCAATCTGCCACCCTCTATTAAATTCATATAGTAGCTCTCCAGCGTCTCATCCCTCTCTTTTAAGGAGAGCACCTCACACCCCTCCTTGGCAAGCGCCATAGTCAGGTGGGATATATTGATATTCTCAAATATATCTGCAAAAATATCTGAGATAATCTGATATTCCACATCCATCTGATCCAACACACGGGCAAGCACCGCTGTATCTATCACCTCCACCCTCACACATTTCCTGCAGGCAGCAGTAAGCTCCTCAGCACTTAGCTCCTTTACCATATGTCCTTCATCAATAAACCCATAGTGCGTAGCAATCTTCGCAAGTTCATCCAAAATATGACTGGAAATTAACACGGTGATCTGTCTTTCTTTATTTAACTTTAAAATAAGTTCCCGAATCTCAATAATCCCCTGCGGATCAAGACCATTTGTAGGCTCGTCCAGCACCAAAAAATCTGGATCTCCTGCCAATGCCACAGCGATGCCAAGGCGCTGGCGCATGCCAAGTGAAAAATTCTTCGCCTTTTTCTTTCCTGTATCCGAAAGCCCAACCAAGCTTAAAAGCTCCGAAATTCCATCAAAGGACGGCAGACCCAGCACGCGATACTGCTCCCTAATATTCTCCTCCGCTGTCATATCTTGATAGATGGACGGCGTCTCCACCACCGCCCCCATCCTTCTCCGAGCTTTTCTGATCTCTTTCTTTCGACTGTCTATGCCATATAAGGTATACTCACCTGTAAAATCTCGAAGTAGACCACAGATCAAGCGAATACATGTTGTCTTCCCCGCACCATTTTTTCCAACAAAGCCATAAATTGCCCCCTGTGGGACATGCATAGAGCAATTCTGTAAAACCCGAAAGCTTCCATAGCTTTTTGAAAGGCTGTTCGTCGTCAGAACATAATCCATAACACAAGAAACCTCCTTTTCTCTGATGCATACAGATTAACAGACATTTGTTAAGAAAATGGTTAAGCAAACCGTAAAGAAATGGTTAAGATCCTCTTCTACGTATTTATCATCTTAAATCCAATTCCCCACACTGCCTCAATATAATCCTTTCCTGAACTATCACGAAGCTTCTTTCTCAAATTACTAACATGTACTTTTAAGGAACTCTCAAGACAATCTGGAGTATCCTCACTGATCCGATCGAGCAAAACTGATTTTGTTATCACCTGTGATGGATTCTGCATCAATAGCTTTAAGATCGCATACTCTGTCCTTGTCAATCTGACAGAATTCTCATTTACCCAAACCATACGTTTTTCCAGATCCATAGCGATCTCTTCAAATACAAGCCTTGCGCTGCCTTTTTCCTCTCCTGTCCCCATCTTGCGAAGCTGAACAGCAACTCTCGCCAAAAGCTCCTTGTTATCAAAAGGCTTTGTCACATAATCCGCTGCCCCTCCCAATAAAAGCTCCACCTTGCTGTCTATATCCAGCTTAGCACTGACGACAATAACCGGGATACCACTAAGCTTAGGAAGTACTTCTTCTCCGCTTAATCCCGGCAGCATCAGATCCAAAAGCACCAGATCGGGTTTTGCATTTGAGAGCAGCAAAAGCACCTCTGTGCCAGAATAGGCGCGGCACACTTTATATCCCTCTCTTATTAGAAGCTCCTCCAACATATCCCCAATATAAATATCATCATCGACAATCCAGATCTGTTTTTCAGCCATCTATTCACATAACACCTCTCTCCTCCGTGATTTCCCTTGTCACAGGGATATACACCATCTTAAGTGGAATAAGCTTACAATATCTCTTGCCTAACTGATAGAAATAGTCCAGTGAACTGTCTGTGGTTCTCCAGGAACCTATTGAAAAACGCCGGCGGTTAGCGAGGTAGTTTCGAGCTTACCGTCCGCTGCGTTTTTCACTAAGCGGGAGCGGGGTGACGGAGGACCACAGACAGTTCGCTGGACGGACCATTCCAGAAAATGATACAACAGATTTAAAACAACAAATTAAATATAAAATTCTCAAGAAGTACTAAATCATTGCATCTATTAAAATTATCAAAACAGATTTCAGAAACACTCTTTCTATATTTTAGCCTTTTTATAAGGATACCCCTTCTGATTCATAGAGATAAATGGCAGCCCAGTTCGTTTTGCATGTCGGTACACCGTCGCGATATGTACGCCGCCAAGATGGTCCGTAAGCTCCTTCCCTGTTATCTCCTTGCGCCTCCATTTAAAATACCACTCTTCAAAATCCTCCGGCATGGAAGTCTCCTCTCTTCCAAATCTCACGCCGCGCGATTTCGCTGCCGCGATCCCCTCCGTCTGTCTCTGACGAATGTTTTCCCGCTCATTCTGTGCCACATAGGACAAAACCTGAAGAACAATATCCGCAATCAAAGTGCCTGTCAGATCACGGCTGCTGCTTGTGTCCAGTAATGGCATATCCAACACACGAATATCTGCGTGGATCTCCTTTGTGATAATCCTCCACTGCTCCAAGATTTCCTCATAATTCCGCCCAAGCCGATCAATGCTCTTAATAATTAAAAGATCGCCCGGCTTCAGCTTCTTTATCAGCCTCCTGTAAGCCGGACGATTAAAATCCTTTCCACTCTGTTTATCCATAAACAGATTTTTTCTCGGAATCTTGCAGATTGACAGGGCAATTATCTGCCTGTCCTCATTTTGCTCCTTCGTCGATACCCGAATGTAACCATAAATCTGTGACATATCTTTTTACCTCCACAATATATTTCTACATTTTATTGTAAAGGTTTTCTGTCTGAAACAGGAAGCATTTCTACTCAAACTGTGCTCTATATAATTGATGATAAAAGCCTTTTCTCCCCATCAGCTCCTCGTGGGTCCCTTGCT
Organism: uncultured Lachnospiraceae bacterium; assembly: GCA_910588535.1. GTDB lineage: Bacteria > Bacillota > Clostridia > Lachnospirales > Lachnospiraceae > RGIG8607. Next base: position 8,757 of record CAJUOO010000005.1, read on the forward strand.
CCACGATCTCTCCATGATTTACCACCAAAATCACATCTGCATTTTGAATGGTCGACAAACGATGTGCGATCACAAAGCAAGTTTTATGCTCCATCAGCTTTCGCATTGCCTGCTGAATCTGTATCTCCGTCCGTGTGTCAACGTTAGATGTCGCCTCATCTAGAATAAGCATAGGAGATTCCAAAAGCATCGCCCTAGCTATGGTGAGAAGCTGCTTCTGTCCCTTGGATATATTGGTTCCATCATCACTTAATATTGTATTATAGCCATTTGGCAGGCGCTTGATAAAGGAATGGATCTTTGCTGCCTTCGCCGCAGCCACCACCTCCTCCATGCTGGCTCCCTCCTTCCCATAGGCGATATTGTCAAATATACTTCCCTCAAACAGCCATGTATCCTGAAGCACCATGGCATAGGACTTTCTAAGGCTGCTTCTTGTGACACGTGTGGTCTCCTCCCCGTCGACATAGATATGTCCGTCGCCCACATCATAGAAGCGCATAAGTAGATTGATCAACGTAGTTTTTCCAGCTCCGGTCGGACCTACAATCGCAACCAGCTTGCCCTTTCTGGCATCCAGATTCAGATTTTTGATAATAGGGTTGCCCTTTGTATAGCCGAAGCTGACATTCTCGATGCGCACATTTCCCTGAACTCTATGAAGCTCCTTGGCATCCTTTGTATCTAACGGCTCCGGCAGCTCGTCTATCAGCAGGAACACACGCTCCGCCGCCGCAAGCGCGGACTGAAATTCACTGATAATATTGGCAAATTCATTGATAGGCCCGGAAAATTTTCTGGAATATAGAACAAAAGAAGAGATATCACCGACTGTCATGCTGTTTGCCAGATAGAGAAGAGCGCCAAATACACTGATCAGAGACAGGGACAGGTTATTGATAAAATTTACAGTGGGTCCCGTCACACTTCCATAATATTCTGCTCGATAGTAGGATTCCACGGCCTCCTCATTTTTAGTATCAAATTTTGCAATGGTGTTCTCTTCCTGATGATATGCCTTTAATGTTCTCTGCCCCGATATCATCTCCTCCACAAAGCCATTTAATTCTCCTAGCTTTCTGGATCGCAGCCGAAAGAGTGGTCTGGTTTTGCTGGTAATCAGCTTTGTCATGCAGATGGAGAGAGGCACTGTAAAAACAAATACCAAAACCAGCCTTGGTGAGATCACCACCATCATACTAAACGCCCCTATCACTGTGATCACCGTCGCCAATATCTGTACGAGATCATTCGAGAGTGAAGCGTTAATGGTGTCAATATCATAAGAAATGCGGCTGATAATATCTCCTGTTTGATGCGTGTCAAAATATCCAACCGGAAGGCTTAACAACCTGTCAAATACATCTTTCCTCATGCGGAACACCACCTTGCGGCTAATATGAATCATCAATATGGACAAAAGATAGGACAGCGCCGATGAGACCACATAGAAGATTACCATTAGCCCCGCATAGTAAAATACACGTTCAAAATCCACTCTCCCCTTGCCAAATTCTATGGCGTCAATCGCATAGCCGGACAGTGTGGGTCCTATCAAGGAAAACATATTGCTGCCGATTGTCAGTAAAAGTGCGAGCAGCAGAAGCCAGAAATAATTCATCATATACTTTCCAAGGCGGAGAATTGTGCCACGGCGATTCTTTGGCTTTTCGTAGGTTTTATTTTTATTTGCCATTTCTTCCTCCTTTACGACGCCTCGGAAGCGATTCCCATCTGGGAGCGCCCGATCTCTTTATATACTTGACAGCTCGCTATCAGCTCATCATGTGTTCCATACCCTATCATCTCGCCATCCTCCAGCACCAGAATATGATCGGCGTGCATAATGGAGCTGATTCTCTGCGCGATAATCACAGTTGTCGTCTCCTTAAAATGCTCCTTTAGCTCTTTTCTTAAAGAAGCATCTGTGCGATAATCAAGTGCACTGGAAGAATCGTCCAGAATCAGTATATCTGGGTGAGCGGCAAGTGCCCTTGCAATCAAGATTCTCTGTTTCTGTCCGCCACTTAGATTCGCCCCCTTAATATTCAGTTTATCATAATAGCCCCGGTTTTTCTCCTCCACAAATTCCTTTGCCTGTGCATATAAGATCGCCTGCTTAAGCTCCTCCTCTGTAAGCTCCCTGCCAAGTCTGACATTCTCGGATATGGAATCCTCAAACAGTGCATCATTTTGAAAGACTACGCCAAAACGGCGCCTAAGCTCCTGAATGGGGATGGATTGTATTGGCCTTCCATCAATATAGATCGTTCCTTCTGTCGCGTCATAAAAGCGCAAAAGCAGGCTGACCACCGTCGATTTTCCTGAGCCTGTCTCCCCGATAATTCCAAGAGTCTCCCCCTTCTTTACCGAAAAATTGATATTGGTGAGGTTATTTTCCACATGATTATAAGAAAAGGATACCTGATCAAAACATATCATGGCATCTTGCCCCTCCTCAGATACCCCTTCAGGCTCTTTCTTTGCTATCACCTCCAGCTCACGCTCATCCTCTGCGTCAAGCACAGCGACAATACGGTCCGCAGAGGCAACTGCTTTAGAGATAATGACAAACATTTTTGAAATTGACATCATAGCATTTAGAATAATGGTAAAATAGGTCATAAAAGCGAGTATTTTCCCGACCTCACAGTGCCCCGCATTGACACGGTAGGCCCCTGCAAGAATAACTAGAACCAGACCAATATTTAAGAAGAAATTCATCGCGGGATTCACAACCGCCATCGTCATGCCCGCCTTCTTCTCTATCTTAACAACCTCCTCATTGATGGATGCAAAACGCTCCTTCTCATACTCCGTCTTTGACAATGCCTTGATCACGCGGATACCCGCGATATCCTCACGCACCAGACGGACAAACTGATCAAGAGCCTCCTGAAGCTTTGCATACATCGGGATGCCCTTTTTCGAGGTTGACGTCATAATTAGAACAATAAAGGGAAGCACCGATACTAAAATTAAGGTCAGCACCGGATCAAGAGTTAATGTAATTAGAATTCCCCCGATTAACAGAATTGGCGCACGCACACCAAGACGCTGCACCCTGCCAAGCATCTGGTGCAGATTGTAGGTGTCGCTGGTCAGCCTTGATATTAGGGAAGGCTTAGTAAAGGCGTCCGTACTCTGGTTTGAGAGATACGTCACCTTGGAGAACAGATCGTGCCGAACCTTCTCCGTTGTATCTCTCGCCACCTTGGACGCCATTCGGTTGGCCACGACATTGCCCACCCACGCCAGTATGGCACATAGGATCATCAAAAATCCCCAGACAAAAATCATCTGCCTATCGTTCATAGGTATTATATTATCGATCATATGCGCCAATATCCATGGCAGGCACAGATCCATAATCGTCCCTGCGAATTTTACCGCAAAACCAAGACACATTCGCAGATAATACGGCCTTAGATAATAGGTCAGTACTCGTTTCATTTTTATACCTCCTGCATACCTGTCAGCGGTTGGATATCTCTCTTATAATATCCTCCCAGCTCACTCCTTTTTCTACCATCAGTACCATGACATGATATAAAAAATCAGCGATCTCATATTTTATCTCCTCCGGCTCTGGATTCTTCGCGGCTATAATAATCTCTGCCGCCTCCTCCCCCACCTTTTTGAGGATTTTATCTATTCCCTTATCAAATAGATAATTTGTATAAGAACCCTCCTTTGGATTCTCTTTTCTGTCAAGAATTGTATTATATTCCTGTTCTAACACAGCAAGTGGATTCACCGCCCTATAGTCCTTCTTTGCAATCTCATCAAAAAAGCAGGAATACCTTCCAGTATGACAGGCGTTTCCTATCTGCGATACCTTGGCAAGCAATGTATCTCTGTCACAGTCCGCAGACAGCTCCTTCACATACTGATAATGCCCGGAGGTCAGCCCCTTCACCCACAGCTCTTCTCGGCTTCGACTGTAATAGGTCATCCTCCCTGTCAGGAGCGTTTTCTCAAACGCTTCCTCATTCATATAGGCGAGCATCAGCACTTGGCTGGTCTTATAGTCCTGAACCACCACAGGAACCAGACCATCACTGTTCTGAACCAGATCCTGCCAAGCAAGCGCTGGTCTGAGCTCTGTTTTTGACATCTGGTACACTGCCTCCCTGCCAGATACCAAGACATAGATAGGAAGTTCTGTCTCCACCGAATCATCCATATCTAGATCTGTGATGCACAAGGCACCTGTACACTCCCTAACCTCTTTTTGATAGGTGGCAAATGTCTCGCCATCACTGCAGAAAATCAACTTTTCTTTTCCAAAGCGGGCACATGACTCAGAAAGTGCTGTATGCCATGTCCGCCCTTCTTGCCCGCAAGCTTTTATGTCAGGCAAAAATAATGCTTTGTCAGCCCCTGTGTAAAGATATTTTTTTACATCCTCAAACCGCTTGACACTTCCCCCTGCATATACCGGGATCTCCGCCTCAAATACAAGATTCTTGATACATCCAATGTTTCTCTCATGTTCCAATTCAGAGTCCGATTTCTCGATAATGGCAAGGCTCTCTGCCCCCTGATTGCTGTAATAAACAGATGCAGAACATCCATCCTCACAGGTAAAGATAACACTGCACGCCTCGTCCTCATAGACTGTGCCGTCCTTAAGATATATCACAGGTATTTTCTTACTTATCTGCATCATTCTTCACTGTCTCCTTCTCATACAGCTCAATCGCAGTTTTCAGATTTAATCGATTTTCATACAATGCTTTTCCTATAATTGCCCCTTTTATGCCGGCATAATACAACCGTTCCAGATCCTTCATGCAGGAAACGCCGCCGGAGGCAATAATCTCCATGCCTGTCACATCAGAGATCTCCTTGGTATGCTCCACATTTGGTCCCTGAAGCATGCCATCCTTCGATATATCAGTGTAGGCTATGGTTTTAATCCCATATTCCTTCATCTTAAGACAGAGATTCACCGCGTGAAGATTGCTTACCTTCGCCCAACCCTCAATCGCAACCAAGCCATTTTTTGCATCCACTCCAACCACAATCTTATCTGAGCCGAAATTGCGCACAGCCTCCTTGACAAAAACCGGGTCCTGAACCGCCTTTGTTCCAAGTATAATTCTTGACACTCCATAATTGAGCACTGTCTCTATATCCTTCATAGTACGTATGCCGCCGCCAAGCTGTGTGGGAACCTTGACGGATCTCACTATATTCCGAATCACCTCCTCATTCATGGAATGTCCCGCGAGTGCACCGTCCAGATCAACCAGATGAATAAAGGACGCCCCCTGCTGCTCCCACATGGCCGCGACCCTTGCCGGCGTGTGAGAATAGACCTCCACATCGTGAAACATACCTTGTTTTAGCCGGACACACTGTCCGTTCTTAATATCAATCGCAGGATATAACTGCATAACAACTCCTCCTTTCAGAGTGTTCCTTTGGTAGATAAGACATCTGTGATTCTCACATCATACCCCGTCGCCTCGTCGAGCGCCTTGGCAAATGCCTTGAACATCGCCTCAATACAATGATGGCTGTTCGTTCCTGAGAGCTGCCTGATATGTAAGTTCAGACCAGCACTGTAGGTAAAGGCATAAAAGAACTCCTTCACCATCTCCGTGTCAAAATACCCGACACGCTCTGTATCAAACTGCGCGTCAAATACCAGATACGGCCTTCCTGACAGATCAAGGGCACACAGCACCAACGCTTCGTCCATCGGCAGCAGAAAGCTTCCATAGCGCCGTATCCCGCGCTTATCTCCAAGTGCCTTCTTCACTGCCTCTCCAAGAACAATTCCGGTATCCTCCACTGTGTGATGACAATCTACATACAGATCTCCCTTCACCTTACAGTCCAGATCGAAAAATCCATGCCTTGCAAAGCTGTTAAGCATATGATCAAAAAATCCTATTCCTGTCTGGACCTCCGCCTTTCCGCTGCCGTCAACGGCAAAGGTAAGTGCGATATTCGTCTCTCTGGTCACGCGCGTAACTGCTGCTGTCCTGCTTTCCATAGCAGCTCTACTCTCCTTCCAATCTACCTTTTCAACCTCTGCTCCATTCCATATCTTCTCCATTACTTTCCAAACCTCACGCGAATGGAATTTGCGTGTGCAGTAAGCTGTTCAGCCTCAGCAAATGTGATAATATCATTGTGAATCGGCTCAAGCGCTTCTCTCGAATAAGAGATAATGCTTGATTTTTTTACAAAGTCATCCACACCGAGCGGTGAGAAAAACTTTGCCGTGCCATTGGTCGGCAGGATATGATTGGGTCCTGCAAAATAATCCCCCAATGGCTCTGAGCTATATTCCCCAATAAAAATAGCACCTGCATGTTTGATCTTAGTCATCACCATAAATGCATCCTCTGTCATAATCTCCAAGTGCTCTGAGGCAATTTCATTCGCTATATCAATCGCCTCCTCCATTGTGTCCGCAAGCAGAATATAGCCATATTGATCTAGCGATTTGGTGATAATATCCTTTCTGGAAAGCTCCTTTACAAAAGCATCTACTTCCTCAGATACCTGTGTGGCAAGTGCCTCACTTGTAGTGACCAATATGGCGGAGGCCAGCTCGTCATGCTCCGCCTGCGACAACAGATCCGCAGCCACATAGCGAGGATTTGCCGTATCATCCGCAAGCACCAAGATCTCACTTGGCCCCGCGATGGAATCAATGCTCACATGCCCGTAGACCGCCTTTTTTGCCAGCGCCACATAGATATTTCCGGGCCCTACAATCTTGTCAACCTTCGGAATACTCTCCGTGCCGTAGGCAAGCGCCGCGATCGCCTGTGCGCCCCCAACCTTATAGATTCGGTCCACACCTGCCTCCTTAGCGGCAACCAATGTGGCAGGTACCACCTTACCATCCTTATTGCACGGTGTAGTCATAAAAATCTCCTCCACACCGGCAACCTTTGCGGGAATTACATTCATCAGCACACTGGAAGGATATGCTGCTTTTCCTCCCGGCACATAGACACCCACACGGGACAGAGGTGTAAGCTTCTGCCCAAGGATTGTGCCCTGTCTTGTGCTGTCAAACCAACTATATTTCTTCTGTTTCTCATGATATGATCTGATATTCACCAGCGCCTTTTGAATCACTTCCACAAGGGAGGGCTCCACAAGCGCGTATGCTTCCTCTATCTCCCTCTCCGTCACCATAATTGTGGAGGCATCCACAGACGCATGGTCAAACTTCTCTGTGTAATCAAATACAGCCTCATCCTTTTTTTCCTTTACATTCTTAAGAATCTCTGCAACCACACTTTCATATTCACTGTACTGGTTCGGACTCCTTTTTAATAAATCCTCCAACAGGTTCTTTCTCCCTGCCTCATCCAAATGAATCATTCTCATAATCCTTCTTATATGCCTCCTTCTAGCGAACTGAGTTCCTCAAGCCGAAAGTCTATGCCGGAACTCTTATCTATCGCGCTGGACAAGGAAATGTATTCCGCGTAACCTGTCCAATCTTTCATTGATCAGTATACTAGCACTTGTTTTAAATTTGTAATAATATCCTTGATCCTATCCTGCTCCAGCTTCATGCTCACCTGATTTACCACCATGCGCGCCGATAGCGGACAGATCTCCTCCAGCACCTTAAGTCCATTCTCCTTCAAGGTAGAGCCTGTCTCCACAATATCGACAATCACCTCAGAAAGCCCTACGATAGGCGCAAGCTCTATCGAGCCATTTAGCTTGATAATCTCCACTGTCTGATGCTTGCGATTGTAGAAATAATCTTTGGCAATATTGGGGTACTTTGTGGCGACGCGAATCAGCTCATGGTGCCGCAAGAGTTCTTTTGCCGACTCCGGGCCTGCCACACACATGCGGCATTTGCCAAAACCAAGGTCAAGCACCTCATAAAGCTGCCGCCCCTCCTCCAGCACAGTATCCCTCCCCACAATGCCGATATCCGCCGCACCATACTCTACATAAGTGGGAACATCGGGGGCTTTCGCGAGGAAAAAGCGATATCTCAGCTCTTCATTAACAAAGATCAGCCTGCGCGAGCTCTCATCCTTCATCTCCTCACAGGTGACTCCGATCTGCTCGAACAGCTTCATAGATTTTTTGGCAAGACGTCCCTTCGCCAAAGCAAAGGTTAAATATTTCATATCATTCTCCTTTCTACTATATCATATTTTCCGAAAATGTAAACCGTAAATACAATATGTAAAACATTCTCCATCTTTGTATGTTTTCTCCATCATGACAGAGAACGATCTTCTCTGTTTCTCTCACACAATCCCTTGCAAGCACCTCCGCCTCCAAAAGAAGTGGCACCCTCCCATAGAAGCTTTCCATATATAGACCAAGAAATTCAGAAAAGCCTGTCTCCACAAGCGCCGGACAATCCACAAGCACCCTCTGTCCATAGGCAAGAAGCGTCTCCTCCTTCTGTCTGCCTATCCCCGCTGCCCTAAGAAGCGCCATCTCATAACACATAAGCATGGTAAGCTTCCCCTCCACACTGCTTCTTTGATATCGTCTTTTCCTGCGCCACAGTCGAACAGAAAAACAGATCAAAAAAACAGATAACAGTAAAATAAGGCAAAGAACAATCAGCCATCTTACAACAGAAAAAACTTCTGTGCTGGATGTCTGAGAAGGCAGAAGAATCTCTTCTTCCTCCCATTCTTCCCCCATCTCCTCCCTCTGTGTCACACTCTCTATCTGTGTCTGACTGGGCTTCTGCCACACACTGCTCTCCAGCTTCCAAGGCGTATTATGATACCCCTCATACCCCGACGTCGGCTCAAAAGACAGCCAGCCTATTCCGCTCAGATAAGCCTCCGGCCACGCATGGGCACAGCTACTCTCCACCAGATATTCGCGTTTTCCCTCCGTGTAGATTGGGATGCAAAATCCATTGACATAGCGCGCGGGAATCCCTGCTGCCCGGCTTAACAGCACAAAGGCTGAGGCAAAATACGTACAATATCCCTCTCCTGTGTGAAACAAAAACTCATAAACTGCATCCCCCTCTGGCTCGCCCGGTGTGCTTGTATAAGAAAAGCCCTGCAGATATCTCTCGATCGCATAAAGCTTCTCAAGCTCCGTCTCTTCACCTTCTGTCAACCTGACTGCAAGTGTCTGTATCTCTTTATACAGATAGTCCGGGATCTGCATATAATCCCGATAGATCTGTTCTCTTCTCTTGGCAAGCGCCATCTCAAGCCCCATATCGGGCACAGCGCGCCGAAGCTGCGGATACTGCTGGCTGATCCAGATGGCAAACTCTTTATTCTCCATCTCTTCCGTCTGATAGACAACTTCCCTGCGAGATTGCACCAAGCTCTCAAATTCATCGCTCCCATAATTGAGAGTCAGATAGCGAAATCCATAGCTGTCCCCCTCCTTTCTTGCACGAGAGGACACGAATTTACTTCCTTGGCTTTTATACTCCTCAAGCTGGCGAAATCCACAGAACTTTGCAGGAAAAAACAGATCCTTGGTGTACAATCCCTGATAGATGACGGATGCTGAGGTATTGGAAAGATACGCCGACACCTCTCTCTCAGATTCTGCGGTTTCCTGCCAGACAGCATAGAGAAGCTCCAGTGTGTCCAGAGTAAGCTCCTCCTCAAGAACCATACCAGACTCAAAGCTCCACCGATTCTTTTCATACTGATTCTGTATATTGCCCGCTAGATACAGATTTCCCTTTAAGCTGCCGGATACCGTGAGGAGCATCGCCGGCTTATCTGTGCCTAAAAGACTTCCTCCAACCGCTCCCTCCTCACTGTATCCGGTAAATTGGACATAAAAATCACTGCTTTTATGGCTTATCATAAGCGACAGCTCTGTGTAGAGCACAGAAAACCCCTCTCTTACCTGCGCCCACAGATGTTTTAGCCCTGTATACGGATAAGGCTTATCACTCACTGGCAGAACGGCCAGACATATACAAAGACAAAGAGGAATCCAAAAAAACCCATTCAGCCTATTTCTAATTTCTTTTCCATAGGAGGAGATCCCCACATATTCTATAATAGAAAGAACACAAAAATACAATGCTCCTATCATTCCCACCCTGTGAATCGGCAGCTCCCACAACGCAATGACCACCACGCCCAAAAGGCAGAATGGAGACAATAAGATAAGCCTGTCCTCCAACACAGAGAGCACCAATGTGAGCACTCCCACAAAAAGAAGAACCACACATCTCCGCCAATTATCCTGCAAGATCCCTACCAGCCACTCCCTGTGCTGCGCCCCCACAAGCATAACAAACACAACAAGTATCAAGCCGATCACCGACAAGGAAAGAAAAGCAGGAAGCCGCCACTCTCTATGCCTCCAAAGCCTCTTTATCAATTCCCAGAACAAAAGCCAGCCACCACCACTCAAGCAGATAAGCATCCATCTTCCACCACCAAAAAGAAATGGCTCCAGCAATGATAAAAGAAACACAGTCAAGGCAACCCGCTTTATTATACTCACATCTTTCTCCCTTCCAAAACAGGAACAGGCTCCTTCTCAAAAGGAATAACAACAAGGGAAAACTCGCTGGAAAACAGCTCCTCAAACCCATCCTCCTCCATCTGTGCCCTGCGAAAATACATAAGTGTAGAAAAAATACCATATCCCTTCAACAACTTAAGCTGCTCATAAAGTCCCATGGTCAGCGCCATTGTAAATAGGAGCAGATTCGACGATAATGGCATCCAAGAAGCCGCCGATCTCAGCACCTCCTCCAAAGGCATATCTGCATCAAATCTCACATCACAGCAAATCTTATGCAATGTCTCAATATCCTCACGGCTGCTAAGTTCCATACCTGATCTCGCCTCACCGCTCACAGATGCATAAAAAAGCTGGATTCTGGTTCTTCCCCTCCAGTAATAATCCGCGACAGAAAGAAGCGCTTCCAGAAGCTTATCCTCCAAAGTTAGCCTTTCTGTACTATCCATCTTTGGCACTGCAGGATAGAAATCCACAGCAAAACATATACTGTCTCTCTCCTCCTCCTTGTACTTTCGGGACAAAAGTCTTCCGCTCGCTGCAAGCGCCTTCCAGTGGATCAGGCGCATGGAATCTCCATCCTCATAGTTGCGAAGCTCTGCGTCCAGCTCCTGATGACTCCCGCCATACTGTGTTCTGTTGCTCTTCTCCTCCCTGTGCATAGGATCAAACACAAAGTCTGCAAGCACCACAATACGCGGATTCACCTTCATCTCTATCCTCGTCTGCACTGCATAGACAATCGAAAACAAAGAAAAATAATCCATCACCCTCGCGTGGGAAATCCCAACCTGATATTCCCCTCTCCGGTGGCATATCAATGTGGTAGAACTGCTTATCTCCTCCCCCGGAGAGAGAAAATATTCCTTCTCCATATCCACCTGCTCCACTGTAGAATAATCCTTTAAAAATTCAACACTAACACTAAAATATGGAATCTTGTCCTCATTCGCCAGCCGAAACGTGTAGGGAATCCGCTCTTCCTTCACCACAGTCCTGTGTTCTAACTTCTGATAGATGCAAAACCTGCTAAAAACATACAACGAATAAATAAGAGAGAAACAGGGCAGAAGCAATGAAGTATAAAATAGAAAATACGCCCCCGTCCCTCCTCGCACCCCTATTAAAACACTGGAGCCCACTATGCACAAAATCACAATCAGACGATTTTTCCACATAATGCCTCCCTATTAAGAACAGGAACCGGAATATGCAACAGCATCTCCCTAAGCACCCTCTCACAAGTCAGCTTCTTCATCCTAGCCTCCACCGAGAGTATCATGCGATGACAAAGCACCGGATACAGCACGGACTGCACATCATCGGGAAATACATAATTTCTCCCGGCAAGATAAGCCGCCGCCTGAGATGTGCGCAAAAGGGCAAGAGTGGCACGTGGGCTGGCTCCCAAAGAAAACTGCGGATCGGAGCGGGTTGCCTCCACTATGGAGACAATATAAGCAATCAGCTCAGGATGTACAAACACCGCCGCACACTCTCTTTGCATCTCTACGATCAAGGCTGCGTCCGCCAAAGGCGGCAAAACCTCCGACACATCCTCATTTTTCAAATACTTCTCTGCCATCAAAAGCTCATACTCCCTCTCAGGATACCCCAGAGACAACCGCATAAGAAAACGATCAAGCTGCGCCTCTGGAAGCTGGCAAGTACCTAGAAATTCGATGGGATTTTGCGTGGCAATCACCATAAACGGCTTTGGCAGCGGATAGATCGTACCGTCCACGCTCACCTGCTCCTCCGCCATCGCCTCCAAAAGACTCGCCTGCGTCTTAGGAGATGTGCGGTTAATCTCATCAGCAAGCACAAGCTGCTTCATAACTGGCCCCGGACGGTAAGAAAATTCCCCTGTATTCCTTTGATAAACCGAGATCCCCGTGACATCTGACGGCAGCGTGTCAGGCGTAAACTGAATCCGCCCAAAGCTTAAGCTAAGTGTTCGCGCCAAAGCATTGGCGAGTGTCGTCTTCCCCACTCCCGGCACATCCTCCAAAAGCACATGCCCTCCCGCCAACAAAGCCATCAAAAAAAGACGAATCTGTGGTTCCTTACCAAGAATAACCTGATTTAACCTCGCTAAGATCCCCTCAATATGCTTTTGATACTGCATAACAGTCCTTTCTCTACATACATTTAATCAAAACACCTGATACACTTTCGTGTGCTATCGAGTCAATTACACAGCATACTTTCCAACATGCGTGGCATATAAAATCAACCTCACAAAAAGCCACCCTCACACCAGTGTATATACAGCCGTCCCTCCTGTAGTGATATATTGCACCTCCGCCCTATGATTCTGCGCTGCATACTCCAAATAGCAGGATACCTCCTTCTCTTCCCTCCGGTGCATCAACTCCACAATTTTGCCCTGCCTTCGAAGTGCATCTGCTATACTGGCGCCCGCTGCCTGACAATCTGGCTCACACAGAACGACAATCCCTGTCTTCTCCACTTCAGGAAGAAGCTTCTGCCTTGACAGAGCGATCAGAAGCTGATCCACATTGATGGCAAAGCCAATGGATGCCGCCTGCTTTCCAAATTGCTTTAGCAAGCTGTCATAGCGCCCCCCTGTGACAATCAACTCGCCTGTTCCATATGTGTATGCCTTCACAATCACACCAGTATAGTACTTATATCTTCCTAACATTCCAAGTTCAAAAGAGACATAATCCGCAAGCTGATAAGCCTTCAAAATCTCACAGATCTGCTCTAAGCGCTCAATCGCCTGCAGAGACCTTCGATTGCTTGCAAGCTTTTTTGCCTCCTCAAGCTTTTCTGTCGATCCGAACAACTCAGAGAGACTTAAAATCTTCCGCTTCATCTCCTCGCCAATACCCGCCTCAGAAAGAAGCTCCTCCACGCCGATAAAATTCTTCCTCTCCATCAGATCACGAAGTCCTGCCTCCATCTCCTCGCCAATACCTGCCTCCTCCATCAATCCCCTGAAAAATTCCACCTCGCCAATCTCAACCTGAAATTCTGTAAGCCCTGCTGCCAACATACAGCGAATAATCATCGCTATCATCTCTGCGTCCGCGCCCGGCGAATGATCTCCAATCAGCTCACAGCCAAGCTGTGTTGTCTCCTTCAGTCTTCCTTGGTAGCTGGAATTATTGATAAAGGTATTCCCCACATAACAGAAGCGAAGAGGCATATCCTCCTCCATATAGTACTTCGCTGCACAGCGCGCGATCGACGGCGTGATGTCCGGGCGCAGCACCAGTGTATTTCCCTCCCTGTCAATAAACTTAAACATCTCCTTTGAGATCACGCTTCCCCGCTCTTTATTAAAAATATCAAAAAATTCAAAGGTCGGCGTCTGGATATCCCGATATCCAAAGGAATGGCATAGATGATGCAGCCTGTCCTGTATACAGAGCTTTCTCTCACATTCCTGATAATAGATGTCGCGCACTCCCTCAGGAGTATGTAATAATTGATTTTTCATATTTATTATGCCTCGTTTACTTTATTATAGTACAGTGCTAATTCATCACTTTACTAATATATGGATTATAGCCTGAAATCTTTCTTCTGTCAATCCCGACCTTCCAAATCCTTTTTTAAAGCAGGAAGATAATGTACAAAAGCCGCTCCCTCCTGATAGATCTGATAGTCTCTGTCAACCTCCTCGTAGGCAAAGCTCTTGCGTCCTCCCCCTGCTGCCCTTTGATAAAACTTATGTATCTGGGCAAATGGAATATAGTACATCTCATCGCGGTTTGTGTAGGAAACCAACAAAAAAGCTACGCCTCCCTGCCGCTCAAATTCCTCCATAAAGGCAATCTGATGTTCGTGTATATTTGCGATGGGAAAGGTATCCTTCGCACATTCCTTTGCGTCAAAACACACGGGAATCCCCTGCACCGTCCCGATATAGTCAACCGTACTTTTCTGATCAAAATAGGCAAGTGTAATATGCCTTGTCTCCTTTTCAATCTGAATCGGCTTGATCGGCGTCGGAATCTTCTGAATCAGGGCAAGATGTTTTTCTTTATAAGCGTCGTTTGTGTGATTGATTAGCTCCTCTAACGCCGAGCCTCTTAAGCCTCTGGAATTCCATGTCGCCAAATCAATCCCTCCCCTCTCATCAATCGGAGAAAGGACTCCGGCAAAGGCGCAACAAAACCTTTTCCCGACAGATAGGAAAAGGTTCCATCAAGTTCTGGAAAGCACAGCTCATATGAATGAAGAAGCTGGGAGCTTATCTGATACATATTGTGATAATAATGATTGATTCTTCGGTCTCCGTACTTTGGATCGCCGATAATCGGATGCCCCGCGGAGGATAGATGTGCCCTTATCTGATGAGTGCGTCCAGTTATAAGCTTTACCTTAAGCAAGGTAAGTGTCCCATTTGATGTGAGCGGCTGATAAGAAGTACAGATAGGTAGATCCTCCGGTGAGACAGGCTTTGTGCGGACAGTCACCATATTTGTCCTCTTATCCTTTGACAGATATCCCTCCAAGGTAGCTGCCTGCATCTCTCCCTTCACAAGGCACAGATAATATTTCTCCAAGGCCCTCTCCTTAAATAGCTGTGACAGCATCTGCAGAGCGGAAAGTGTTTTCCCTGCTGCCAAAAGCCCTGTCGTATTTCTGTCCAGACGATTGCAGACTGACGGGCGAAAGCTCTCTAGCTGCTTTTGGGTGAGCTCCCCTTTTTTTACAAGGTAGGAGATAAGAATCTCCACCATCGAAATATCCGCATCCTTCGCCTTCTGAGAAAGAATCCCCTCCGGCTTATTGATAAAAAGGAAATTATCATCCTCAAAGATAATATCTGGTTCCATCTCCACAAGAGCCACCTGCACACTCTCACGAAACTTTTCTATCGTCTCATCTGCCAAGTACAGCCGAATCTCATCCCCGCACATAAGCAGCTCAGAGCCCTCCGCGCGCGCGCCGTTTAATGTAATATTTTTCTTTCTGAGCATCTTATATAAAAAACTCTTTGGCGCCTTATTCATATATTTGGACAGCAGCTTATCAAGCCGCTGTCCCTTCTCATTTTCTTTTACTATAATGATCTGCATGAATTATCCTCTACAATACCAAAGTGAGCATCAGTGCCGCCGTCCTCTCATCCCTCACACTCTGCTTCTCGTCCACCTCGAAAGCGGCAAGTTCTTTTACACGCTTTAGAAATTTCCCTCTATCAGTAAAAATCTTCACATTTGCCTTAATGCCATTTTTTTTCAACATCGCAGCAATATAGTCCTGCGCAAAAGCTGTATCATACTTGGGCGCTGTCGCAAGTCCGCAGACTGTTCCGCCCCGTATCGCCACAAAATCTGTTGGAAGTATCTTTTTCTCCGTGGAGAGAAGCATGTCCACATAAAGAATCGCCTCCCCCGCAAGCTCTGCCACCGTATCATACTCTTCCCTTGTCTGAGAATGATACGGCAGCATCATACACAGGGTTGCGGCGAATTTGGCAGCGGGCAGCACGCCGAGAATTGCCATAACTGTCAGAATATTCTCCCGGCTTCCAGTGGAAATATATCCCGTCAAGAACACCGCAAGTACAAGCAAAAAGCAGACTGCACAGACAATCGCCCTCTGCATTTTTTTGTTTTTAATATATTCAAATTGTCCTTTGTCAATCCGTTTCATATCATTATTCCTTATATGAAATCAAGCATACTCTTATGTGGCAAAATCTTGGTCAATACATGCAGTGCCTTCATGGTACTACCATACACGGACATGTCCTTTCCTGCCAAAGAGTCATAAAATGCTTTTCTCACCACTTTTTCTGGATCTGCCATCACAATCTTTTTATAGACAGGTATCGATCCCGTCTGCTCTGCCAGATCAAAAAATTCTGTCTTCACAGGTCCCGGACACACGGCAGTCACGCGGATGCCTGTATCTGCCAACTCTTTATTCAGAGCTCTCGAAAAGCTTAATACATAAGACTTTGTAGCGGCGTACACAGCAAATCTCGGCTGAGGAAGAAATGCCGCCACAGATGCCATCTGAATGATCCGAGATTTTTTTGCCATATAAGGAAGTACCATAAGAGTGAGCTCCGTCAAAGCAAGACAATTGACCTTAACCATTGACAGTTGTCCCTCAGCGGGAAGCTCTGCCACTTTCCCTATCTTCCCAAACCCTGCACAGTTAATTAATAGCTTTACCGCCGGCTTCTTCTCCTTTAATAGATAGGCCAGAACACCAACTGCTTCCTTACTTGTTATATCCATCTCTATCGGGACAAGCTTCGTCCCGACCTCCTTCGCCAGAGCCTTTAAGCGATCCTCTCTTCTGGCAATCACCCAGATCTCATCTAAGCTCATTAGCTCCTTGTCAAGAAGCTTCACAAACTCCCTTCCTATCCCGGAGGAAGCACCTGTCACAATAGCAATTTTTAAATCACTCACTGTTCCATCTCCTATTTTTTTATTTCTTTGACTTCTTTTTGTGCACATTCCGAATGGTTTTCTTCTTGGCTGGCGCCTGCCTTTTGTTCTCTTCCCTCTGCTTCTGTCTCTGTTTTTGAAGTAGCTTTGCCGCCTTCTGTGGGCGAATCAGACATTTTTTATCAAATCCTACCAGATCCAACCTTTCTGCCTTTTTCAATGCCTCAAGTACAAGATCATAATTGACAGGATTCCGATACTGAATCAATGCGCGCTGCATCGCCTTCTCGTGGGGATTAACAGGAACATACACTGGCTCCATCGTCCGTGGATCAAGCCCTGTATAATACATGCAGGTGGAGATGGTTGACGGTGTAGGGTAAAAATCCTGCACCTGCTCTGGCATATAACCCAGATCCCGCAGATACTCTGCAAGCTCCACCGCCTCCTTCAGCGTGGAACCCGGATGGGAGGACATAAGATAGGGAACCAGATACTGCCTTAGACCAAGCGTCTCATTTATCTTCCGATACTTATCTGCAAATTCCTTATATACGCTGTTCTTTGGCTTTCCCATGCGCTTGAGCACAGGGTCGGCAACATGCTCTGGCGCGACCTTAAGCTGCCCGCTCACGTGATAGCTGCAAAGCTCTCTAAAAAATGTCTCATCCTTATCTGCCATCACATAATCAAAACGGATGCCAGAGCGGACAAATACTTTTTTAACGCCGGGAAGCTTGCGAAGCTCTCGCAAGAGGGAAAGATAATCCTTGTGATCCACCGTCAGATTTTTACAGGGCTCTGGAAACAAACACTGTTTATTCTGGCAGGCTCCTTTTTCAAGCTGCTTTACGCACGCAGGATGGCGAAAATTGGCTGTAGGCCCTCCCACATCATGAATATAGCCCTTAAAATCTTTGTCCTTTATAAGAAGCTTCGCCTCCTCTATAATGGACTTATGGCTCCTTGTCTGTATTATGCGCCCCTGATGAAAAGTTAATGCACAAAAGCTGCACCCGCCAAAGCATCCACGACTGCTGACCAAGCTAAACTTTACCTCTCGTATCGCGGGCACGCCCCCTGCCTCCTCATAAGAAGGATGATAATTTCTCTGATATGGCAGAGCATAAACATCATCCATCTCCATCTGTGATAATGGTTTTGATGCTGGATTCTGCACCACATACACAGAATTTGGATAAGACTCAACAAGCCGTTTTCCCACAAAAGGATCTGTATTACAATACTGTGTATAAAAGCTTTTTGCATAGTTTGTCCTATCCCTGCTTATCTCATCAAATGAAGGAAGCATCAAGGCATCATAGATATCCTCCGCTCGCTTTGTCTTATAGACTGTGCCATTCACAAATGTGATGTCTTTCACCGACAGCCCACTTGAAAGAGCATCTGCAATCTCGACCACTGATCGCTCCCCCATGCCGTACATCAACAGATCTGCCTGCGAATCTAAAAGGATCGACCGCTTCATCTTATTGGACCAATAATCATAATGTCCCAGCCTGCGAAGGCTTGCCTCTATCCCTCCTATCAAGATAGGGCTATCCTTGTACGTCTGCCTGATCAGATTACAGTATACCACTGTCGCATAATCAGGCCGCTTTCCCATCACCCCGCCGGGCGTAAAAGCGTCCATATCCCTCCGTTTTTTTGATACACTGTAATGATTCACCATAGAATCCATATTACCCGCTGTCACAAGAAATCCAAGACGCGGTCTTCCATAGACGGCTATGCTGTCTGGATCACGCCAATCTGGCTGTGCAATCAAGCCAACCTTATAGCCGTGCGCCTCCAACACCCGGCTTATAATAGCATGTCCAAAGGATGGGTGATCCACATACGCATCCCCAATCACATAGACAAAATCGACCATATCCCAGCCGCGCGCCTCCATATCTGCGCGGCCAAGTGGCAAAAATCCCTGTTCTGCGATCATAATCTCCTCTCCAAAGTCAAACATGCATGATCTCTGCCATCTACATTCTGTCATCTGGCAAAAATAATTTCTAAACACTCTCTAGTATTTCCCGATAGCTGACAATATAATAATCAGCAAGCTCTCTCTTTTTCTTCTCCTGTGCCTTGGAGTACAGATCCTCCACAGCGCACACCTTCATGCCGGCATTTTTGCCCGCCATAATCCCATGTACAATATCCTCAAATACCAGACATTCTCCCGGTTCTACCTGAATCCTCTCCGCCGCCGAAAGATACACATCGGGAAAGGGCTTTCCCCTTTTCACATCACAGCTTGTAAGAATGGCGGAGAAATAAGAATCAACACAGCGCTCTCTTATCACCATCTCCACCAGCTCCCTTGAATTACTTGTGGCGATCGCCATGGCAATGTGACGCTCCTTCAAAAGCGCAAGAAACTCTTCCACCCCATCCTTTAAGGGAACCTGATTCTTATACTTCTCCCACGCCAGCTCATTCCAGCTTCGCTTAATCTGCTCCACACTGTCCTCAATCTGAAAGCGCTCCTTAAAGTAGCGCGCTGTCTCAGAAAATCCCATGCCCTCTATGGCACCCGCCAGATCCGGCGGAAGAGAAAGACCAAACCTGCCCAGATATTCTTTATCTATCGACTTCCACATCCACATGGAATCCACCAGCGTCCCATCCAGATCAAAAATCACTGCCCTAATGCCCGCCAACATATTCATACTTAAGCCTCCATCTCCTTATAAAGCCCTGCAAGCTCCTCCTTGGTAAGTGCGCGAAAGCCCCCTCTTCCCAGTGACTCATCCAGCTTTAGACTGCCCATAGAAAGCCTTTTTAGATACGTCACAGTAAGACCCTCCGCCGCAAACATCCTCTTGACCTGATGGAATTTCCCCTCATAGATAGTAAGTTCCGCCTCTGATTCCTCCTCGCCGCTCCTTATTATCTGAAGCTTTGCTGGAAGTGCAGTGAACTCCTTATCCACCTCAAGCCCTCTTAAAAATCGCACCGCCATCTCCTCCGTTATACTTCCATCCACCCTGACATAATAATCCTTCGGCACATGATGCTTAGGAGAGAGCAGACGATGGGAAAGCGCTCCGTCATTTGTGATAAGAAGAAGTCCCTCCGTATCCTTGTCAAGTCTTCCCACCGGGAACAGATCCTTGCGCCTTTTCTCCGTGATCAGATCAACCACCGTCTCCGCCTTCTTATCCCTTGACGCAGACAAAATACCTGAAGGCTTATAAAGCATATAATATTCCATTACTGTATAGGTGATCGGCGTGCCATCCCATATCACCACATCAGACTCGCAAACCTGTGTCTCAGGCTTCTTTACAGGAGAACCATTCAAACAAACCTTTCCCCTTCGAATGGCATCCTTCACCTCGCTGCGGGTGCCTGCCCCCATATCAGAAAGAAATTTATCAAGACGCATACGACTGCCTTTCTCTTTTTCCATTATCCTTTGATTATATCGGTTCTTTTTTTCCTTGTCAAGTCAACACCCCGCGGGAATTCAGTACTCTCCTGTACAGACATTCTTTTCTGTCAGTTTTAGAATATAATATGGATTTACACTTATTTCCTCAAAATGCTCTGTTTTTAGATAGATTCCCAGATGCAGATGCACATCGAATTTTCCCACTGTCCCCTCCACCTTGCTGTAGCCGGAATCTCCCATAAAACCAAGAAGCTGCCCCGCTTTTACGGTATCTCCTTTTTCCAGTCCCTCTGCATAGCGATATAGATGTGCATAATAAATATATGCCCCGTGAGGGCTTCGAACACCCACCCGGTATCCGCCCTTTTCCAGCCATCCCAGATTTTCCACCACGCCGTCTGTCATGCTGACGATGGGATAATATCCTCTCTCATTATTCAGCGCCATAATATCCGTTCCCTCATGAGCATGCTTGGTATCCTGATAGGCGCGCTCTGCAAACCACGAATCTACATAGGACACACCTAATCCTTCCACCCTGCTGCTTTTCATCACTGGAAAATATACCAGATCGGATAAAATCGTCTGATAGGACTGCTCTAAAATATGTAGCTCCTCGCTCTGCCTGCTCTCATAATACGCTTTCTGCTTATCGTACTCCTCCAAGCTACATGGCAGCTTCCCCCTGTCCTTCTCTGCCAAAAAACCAGAGGAAGCCATAAGGATGGCAAGAATTCGATAACGATCGTCATTCGTCTGCCCCTCTAGTCTCTCTACACATGCTATCAACTCTTTTGACAGATTCATTCTGCGAAACTCCTCCGTTTCATTGCAATTTGCAGGGATAGAAGGAGATTTTTTGCCACAGCGCATAAAAAAAATAATTGTTCCTAAGAAAACCATCAACAATAAAAGCAAGAACAACAAGCGGCATAAACTCTGCAGAGTTCTGTACCGCTTGCTGCCTTTCAAAAATCCACGATATTTTTTAGGAAACGTATCTTTTTTTATAAGAGAACTATTTTCTGCTGCCTTTCTCATACTAGAATCCTTACAAAAGCTCTTACTCTGATGTATTCTAAACTATGATGCTTTATGCAAAAAATATAATGACCCGCTCAGGGAATCGTCTATCTCCCTGCTCTACTCCGTCTGTTCCTCTTCCTCTTCATCCTCAAATATAAATTTGTGAACCTCTTTTGTATTTGCCTCAAAGTCAATGTCCAATATCAACATCTTCTCATAATATGCATTTTCATGCAGCTCATTGAGAGGGATGCGAAGCTGTTCCATCTCGCTGGACAGCACGCCCGCCGCCACAGATTTTGTCGCGATCTCCGTCATCTCCGGTATAGTGAAATCTGTGGTGATTAGCGGAAGCACCGTCTCCATCACAGAGAGCAGCTCTGGAAGACTTTTGCTCTTAAACTGATCAAAGACTGCATTGAGTATCTGGCGCTGTCTTGAGGTTCGCGCAAAATCATCTGCCTCATTCCCTTTGTCCACAAAACGCACTCTTGCATAGCCGGTTGCCTGCGATCCATTTAACCAGTGCACGCCTGTATAGACATCCAGATTCCTGTACTTGGGATCGGCGATATAATTTGAGGTATTTAAAAATTCTGCCTCTGCCTCCGTCATATAGACAGAGACGCCGCCAAGCTTATCAATCACCTGCGTGAGCTCTGAGAAATTCACTGCCGCATAACCGTCAATGCACAGATCAAAGCTCTTGGCAAACACCTCCTTTAACAGCTTGATCCCTCCGGTGCGGTACACGGTATTCAGCTTATTCGGGGAATGTCCCGGTATTGGCACCAGAATATCTCTCATAAAGGAGGTGAGCTTGATCGCTTTCTTATTCAGATCGATTGTCACCACCATTATGCTGTCAGACAGATTCCCGCTGTCCTTGTCAAGTCCCAAAAGAAGAATATTGTAGATGCCTGCTTCCGCTCTTCCGTCTCCCTCATGATCATTTTCTATGCTGGCTACCGGCAGATGGGTATAATCCTCTGGATTTTCCACAGTAGCAAAATATTCTGACGTTGTCTCCTGATTCTCCGGCGGCTCTGTTCCGGGATCATAATTGACTAAGCTCATCAAATGATACGCGTATGCGATCACGCTTAATAATATCACTATAATAATAGCTGAACTAATCATAAACACGCGATACCAAAGTGGCTTTTTCCTAAATTTTCCAAAAAAGCCCACCTTCTTTCCGTCCTTCGTGCTTCTGGGACTTCTGTCCGCTGTTTTCTTATCCATGCTCTGTGCTCCTTGTTGTTGATAATATACTACAGTTTTGCATATAATCTTTGCAGAACAAACTGTAGCTATAATAGTATTAGGACATCATGATCAGAATATCACAAAATCCATTTCTTTATTCTTTTGTATTCTTTTTGCTGGTTTCTGGTTCCTTTTCTTCTACATCCCCAAAGATAAATTTATGAACCACCTCTGTATTTGCCTCAAAATCAATATCAAGCACCAGCATTTTTTCATAGTAGGCATTTTGGTGAAGTTCATCCAGCGGAATACGTAACTGTTCCATCTCGCTGGACAGTACGCCGGCCGCCACCGCTTTCGTCGCAATATTGGTCATCTCCAGAGGATCAAGATCGGTGGTGACAAGAGGAAGTACCGTCTCCATCAGACCAAGCAGCTCAGGAAGACTCTTGCTCTTAAGCTGCTCATAGAGTGCGGTGAGAACCTCGCGCTGCCTTGTGGTTCTTCCAAAATCATACAGCTCATTTTCATGTCCAATCTTGCGCACTCTTGAATAGCCGGTCGCCTGCGCGCCATTTAGCCAGTGCACTCCCGTGTAAACCTCCAGATTCCGGTACTGCGGATCAGAGATATAATTGGTTGTATTTAGATAATTTGCCTCCTCCGCAGACATATAGACCGACACACCACCAAGTGCATCGATCACCTTGGTAAATTCCGAGTAATTTACCGCCACATAGCCATCAATACACAGATCAAAACTTTTGGCAAAGACCTCCTTCATTAGCTTTATACCGCCAGTGCGGTACACAGTATTCAGTTGGTTCCTAGAATGTCCCGGTATTGGCACCAGAATATCCCTCAAAAATGAAGTAAGTTTAATTGCCTTATTGTTTACATCTATCGTCACGACAATCATCGTGTCGGAGAGATTACCACTGTCCTTGTCAAGTCCCATAAGCAGGATATTATAGATGCCCGCCGCTGATCGCCCGTCGCCCTCGTGCTCCGAAGCCACAACACTGTTGGCTTCTGGAAGATCGGTGTAGTCCTCTGGATTTTCTACCGTCGCAAAAAACTCTGGCTGTGTGGTGCCTCCCTCCGGCAGATTGGTGCCGGGATCATAGTTGACCAAACTCATAAGATGTAGAATGTAGGCGATCGCCCCCAATAAAACCGCAATTATTATCGCAGAGACAATCATAAAGACACGATACCAGAGAGGTTTTCTTGAGAAACGCTTAAAAAACCCTGCCTTTTTCTTCTCCTTCGTGTTTTTCTTCTTTTCATCTCCTGTTTTCTTGTCCATATTCAGTACTCCTTAGTTCTCTCATCGCGAACTGTCTTACGAAATTCTGCCCAAAATAGCAAGCAGATACTCCCACACTCTCTGCGTGGAGGATATACTCAGCTTCTCTTTTGGTGTATGGATATCCTTCATGTCAGGTCCGATGGAGATAATATCAAGCCCCGGACATTTATCAAGCAATAACCCACACTCTAACCCGGCATGGATTGCCTGAACTTCCGGTTTTTTTCCGTACATCTCCTGATAGACAGCCACTGCGAGTTCTCTTAACTTGGAGTCCTTCTTATATTCCCACTCAGGATATTCCCCGCGCACTCTGTACTCGCCGCCAAGAAACTCTGTCAGATATTTTATCTGTGCACTCACAGCATGTTTTCTTGACCGCACAGAACTTCTCACTGAGACCGTGAGGGAAAATTTCTCCTGCGAGAGAACCGCCACCCCTGCATTTAGGGAAGTCTCAGGAACTCCTTTGAGCTCCATGCTCATATTTTGAATACCGTTTGGCATATTGACAAGCAAAAAAATAAGCTTTTCCTGCGCCGCAGGCGTCAGCACCTTCGCCGTGCACGTGCCCTTCTCCTCTATCTTCAGGCACAATCCGCTATCTGAGGACGCATATTCCTTTCTGTAGATCTCCTCTTCTGCGCGGATTATCTCGACAAGCCTCGAAGCGTCTTCCTCTGTGACAAGAAGCTCTATCGTGCTGCTTCTTGGGATAGCATTGTCCTTCTCTCCCCCGCAAAAGGAGATCAACCCAATCTCTGCCGCTTCATTGATCGTGTGCAGAAGTCTTCCGGCAAGCTTTATCGCATTTGCGCGCTCTTTCTGTATCTCCGCGCCGGAGTGCCCTCCCATAAGTCCGTCCACCCTAATAGTAAACGCTATTCCCTTCGCATCCACATACTGCATGGGAAGTTCTATCTCACCGTTTAATCCGCCGGCACAGCTTGTCAGAATATACCCCTCTTCCTCAGAATCCAGATTAATAAGATAGTTTCCTTTTAGCATAGACAGATCGATCCCCTTCGCCCCGGTCATGCCAGTCTCCTCATCCACAGTCAAGATAACCTCCAAGCGCGGATGGCTGATGGAATCATCATCAAGCACCGCGAGCGCATACGCCACCGCAATCCCATCATCCCCGCCAAGGCTGGTCTTTGTGGAAAAGATCCAATCTCCCTCCACCGAAAGAGGAAGTGGATCCTTCATAAAATCATGTGTGGAATCTGTCTCCTTCACAGCTACCATATCCAGATGCCCTTGAAGAATCACACCCAAGTCATTCTCTCTGCCCGAAGACGCCTTCTTCACAAGAATTACATTATTCCACTCATCCTGATAATAAACAAGTCCATGCTCCTTCGCAAATTGGACACAATAATCACTGATTTCCTTTGTATTTCCCGATCCATGGGGAATACGTGTCAATTCCTCAAAATACTTAAAAACTTTCTTTGGCTCAAAATTTTCTAGCATATTTCCCTCTTTTCCATATCATACAGACCATGCTGCTTTCTCACATCCATCATTTAACATCCTTCGAAATATAACCTTTTCTATTTTTACACAATTTGCCAAAAAAATCAACTTAAACTTGGCAAAAAATAGAACCATAGGGGAATAAAGACGGAATATTAAGAATATCTTTCACTAAATAGTAAGAAAGGATTTCATAATTTCATGAAACATCTCCTGTTCCGCCTGTGTTTTGTCCTTTTCTTTCTTCTGCTGATGTTATACCCGCAGACCACGGTCTCCGGCGCGTCCACGGGACTGCTATTATGGTTCCATTCCATTATACCCAGCCTGCTTCCTTTTATGATACTGTCCAATCTATTGGTGGCGCTCAACGGCATCTCCCTTTTTACCAAACTCTTACATCCCTTCACCAGTCATCTGTTCGGCATCTCAGAGCAGGGTTCCTACGCCCTTCTCACAGGCTTTGTCTGTGGCTATCCCATGGGAGCAAAAACCTGCGCGGACCTGCTTTCCAAAAAACAGATCTCTAGGGAGGAAGCACAATATCTTCTCTGTTTTGCCAATAATCCGGGGCCCTCTTTTCTCTCAGGATATATTTTACAAAATGTGCTTAAAAACCACTTTGCTGCCCCTCCCTTTTTTCTGTCCGTCTATGGGGCGCCACTTATATTTGCCGCTATTCTTCATCTCTTTGGGAAAAGAAGGACAAAAAAAGAAGGAGGTACACCTCCTTTTTCACCATTTCTTTCATCTGAGGGACTGGATTTCGGCATGGTCGACCGCGCCATTATGAATGGCTTTGAGACCGTCACACGCCTTGGCGGATATATTATCCTCTTTTCCATACTGTCCGCTTTCTTAATGAAGCCGGAATGGATAAGCCTTCCAATAAAAGCTTTGTTACTATCTGTGGCCGAGATCACTACAGGGAGCTATTTTATAGGAAGCTCCAGCTTATTTCACTCTGCTGCCGGGCAAGGCATGGCAATATGCGCCTGCATCTCCTTTGGCGGCTTATCCGGCATCTTCCAGACAAAAAGTGTAATCCGCAGCACCTCGCTCTCCCTTCTGCCCTATATGGGAAGCAAACTGATCATCAGTCTTCTCTCAGCCATCTTATATCTATGTATCTGCCTCTGTGCCAATGTACTGTAAAAAATTAGGACTGCCCAGACTCTCCATATTCCGGCTGCGAAGTCTCAGGCGGCAGCAGCTCATTTCGGTTATTCTGAATCATGGTGTAAGTGTCATTTAAGGATTTTGCAAAGCCGTCATACTTTATGCGGGCATCCTCTACAGTATTGGCAAGGATGCGCTGCATATTCGATAACATCTCATCTGTATATTGAATGGCACCCATACGGATATTATTAGCATCTTCCGTGGCGGAATCCAAGATCTGCTGCGCCTGATTGGTTGCTTCCTGAACAATCTCATTTGCTTTCACAAACGCCTGCTGCATAATCTCATGCTCATTGATAAGCTCATTGGTCTGCACTGCAGTCTGCTGAAGCAGCGCGTCGGCATCCGACTTTGCTTTATTTAGTATCTCATCACGGTTCTTAATAATGCTTTGGTACTTTTTTATCTCATCTGGTGTCTTTAGGCGAAGCTCTGTCAAAAGCTCTAACAGCTCCTCCCTATTTACAATTATCTTCGTCGTAGAAAGCGGCTGGAACTTACATCTGTCGATGTACTGTTCTATCTCCTCAATAATCTGCTCAATCCTGCTCATCAGTCTTTCCTCTCATATTTATCATACACATGTCTCATCACATGCTCTGGCACAAATTTTGATATATCTCCGCCCATCAGCGCGACCTCCTTGACCGTGCTGGAGCTTAAATATGCATATTGAAGCCTCGTCGTCAAAAAAACTGTGTCCACGCTGGGATTTAGCACTGAATTGGTCTGGGACATTAAAAGCTCATACTCAAAATCTGTGATCGCGCGCAGCCCGCGCACGATAACTGCCGCCTCTGACTGCACTGCAAAATCAACCAACAGCCCATCAAAGGACTCCACCCTCACATGAGAAAACTGTTTCGTTGATTCCTTTAACATACTAACACGTTCCTCAACGGAAAACAATGGATTTTTAGTATGATTCCTCAATACTCCTATAATCAGCTCGTCCACAATCTTTAAAGAGCGCTCAATCACGTCCAGATGACCAAAGGTGACAGGATCAAAGCTTCCCGGATATACCGCCCGCCTCATTGCTCTTGCCCCTCTAAAGCATTTTCCTTTGTGCGATATAGGTATACGTGCTTGTTAGTCTTGTATTCCTTCTCCTTCTCCACGGTAAAGCCTAATTCCTTGGCATATGAAAAATCAGTGGACATTGACGCCTCAATAATAATCGTTGTATCCTCGTCCAAAATATCTGAGGATGCAAGTGCCGAGAGCACATTTCTCTCCCACTTCATATTATATGGCGGGTCCATGAAAATTATGTCAAAAACTTTTCCTTTTCCACAAAGCCGATGGATTGCCGTCACCGCATCACACTCCATCACCACGCTGTTCTCCTCCAGCTTGGTAAATCTTAAGTTCTCTCGGATGCAGAGCACCGCTGCCTTCTGGTTCTCCACAAAGTATGCCTCCTTCGCCCCTCTGCTAAGCGCCTCTATCCCGATAGAGCCACTCCCGCTAAAAAGATCCAAAAACACAGAACCTTCCACCTTCGTCTGAATCATATTAAAAAGTGTTTCCTTTATCCTGTCGGTCGTCGGTCTGACATCCTTTCCTTCTAATGTTTTTAACCTAAGCCGTCTGGCTGTTCCCGCTATCACCCGCATCATTATGTAGATCCTCTCTTCTCATCTATTTTTTCATGCCATGCCCAGATCCTAGACTGGATTCGGGCATGACATCTGCAGGATAACAGCTTGCTGGTTATTTGCCAGCCATCTGCTTCTCCTGTGCCTCGATCATTTTCTTGACCATATAACCACCCACCGAGCCATTCTGGTAGGAAGTCAGATTTCCGTTGTAGCCTTGGCTGAGCGGCACGCCAATCTCGCCTGCTACCTCATATTTGAATTTGTTTAATGCTTCCTTTGCCTCCGGTACTGCCTTAGAAGAATTAGATGCCATAATAAACGCCTCCTTTTTAAAATCTGCCTTGCTGGTTACGTTCTTATTATGTTTCACAATTCCTGCTTCTACACCCGGAGAGTATTTCATAATCTGTCAAATTTCCCCTGATTCCACCAAGTCCTTATATGTGTTGGTCAACGGCTCAAACTGGAAAGAAAAATTCTCATACACCTTGTCCTCCAAAGAAGCAAGGCGGTTATTCACATGTACCTTCATGGTGCTGGCATCAATATCAAGGAATTGAAATACCTGAGCCACGGTATAATAATTTAAAAATTCTATTTTATCATTTTCCTTAATATCATAATACCCAGATTCCAGCGCTCCATTGATCTGTGCAAATTTCGGACATACCACATGTCTGTCATTCACCTCAAAGGAGATGCTTCCGCTGTATTCTGGCAACGCTTCCACCGTAAGGCTTGCCGGGCTGCCAAAGGTGGACTCACGAATTATAATGCGATCATTTTGTTTAATGGAAGCCTGAAGACTCGCCGCCTCATTATTAAGCAAAATAACAGCGCCCTCGCCCGGAAGCCCACGCACCACGCGCTGCCTGCCATTTACCGTAAAGACAAGATCCTTGCCGCGCCTTGGGAACAGCGCCTCATTTGGATAATCTGCCTGAATCGCGGCATCCATCACCGTCAACTTATCATTGTCATATAATTTAATCCTCTCACCATTAAAGTATACAAATATAAAGCTGTTTTTCTGATTATAAAAATTAAGACATATCCCAATCGGGGTCACAAGCAGCGAATCCTTCTTGATCTCCTGATTCAAAAACTCGATATTTCCCATAACCTCCGCACCGCGAAGCGCCACACGCTCCCGCGCAATAGCGAGTTCCTTGGATAGAAGATCCGTAAATCCCTCCACTTTTCCGCCGCCGCCCACGACAAACACGGCACTCACGGACTTGCCTCCGTTCAGCTCCTTAATCTTATCAGAGATTCCGACCGCCATACGATTAAGATAAGGCTCCAGTATCTTTAATACGTCCTCTGGATCTACCTTGTGGTACAACCCCATAATATCCTGATACATAATGCCTTTTCGCTTTCCAGAAGCGAGCTTAATCTTCTCCGCAGTGGCAAAATCCACCAGATATTCCTTTACCAAGACCTCCGTAAGCTCATCCCCCGCCACCGGGATCATCCCATATGCGCTGATACTGCCATCCTTCGTAATGCAGATATCCGAGGTGCCCGCCCCGACATCCACGAGAGCTATATTGAGCAGGCGAAACTGCTCTGGAATTGCAAGCTGAATCGCCGCGATAGGCTCCAGAGTCAGATTCGCCACATCAAGCTCTGCACCCTCCACAGCGGCATAAAGGCTGTCAACCACCTCCTCCGGCAAAAAGGTCGCCAGCACATCCGCGGCAACCTTTCTCGCCTTATGCCCCTCCAGAAAATTCATATCATAATCATTTAGATAATATTTTATTACTGTATAGCCCACACAATAAAAATGAATGTTGGAGTCCTCTCTGCTAAGCTTGTCATGTGCCTGCTCCACCCCAAGCATATCGAGGGAATAGACATGCTCGCTCGTGATAAGCGTCTCCTCATCAAACACCTGCTCTACATGCATAGTGACAGTTTTTAGCACGCGCCCCGCCGCAGCGATGCACACTTCATGAAGCTGCCTTCCAAGCACTGCCTCAAGCTCCAGCTTCACCTGATAGATAGTCTGCGAAACCTTGGCTATGTCGTGAATCTGCCCGTCAATCATCGCTCTTGTATCATGCTCTTTGATATACTGGGCTGCCACCTTAAACTTCTTATGATCCATAAAGCCGACGCTACCGACCACACTCCTCGTCCCGATATCCAGCCCAAATACCATATGATCGGGATATTTTCTGCGCTCTTCCATCAACATGCCTCCGTTATATTATATAAAATTCCATTGCTTTCTTAAGCTGCAAAAGCGTTTCCTCCGTGCTTCTGCTATTGTCGATCACCCTCTGGCAATTCGCCCGAAACTCCTCATCAGAGAGCTGATTGCTCATAATGGCACTGATCTTCTCATCTGAGTATCTCCTCTTTCTCTTCAGTCGCTCCCTGCGCACCGGCTCCTCTGCATAAATATACCAGATCTCATCACAGATCTCATCATAATGATCCTCGATAAGCAGCGCGGCCTCAATCACTATTATCCTTAATGGGTCCTCAAGCGAGAGACAGGAGATCTCGCCGCGTATATACTCCTTCACCATGGGATGGATGATTCCGTTTAACTTCTTAAGCTTTGCCGGATCGGCAAACACAACCTCAGAAAGCATCGCTCTGTCCAACGATCCATCTGGAAATAAAAGCCCCTCTCCAAACTCCTCCACAATACGCTCATAGCAGCTACGTCCCGGCTCCATAAGCTGTCGCGCAATCTCATCCGCAATCAAAACCGATGCACCAAATTCCTGTTCCATCAGTGCAAGCACCGTCGATTTGCCCGCACCGATCCCGCCTGTAATCCCTATTACCATAGAAATTCTTCTCCCGTCTTTGTATCGTTATGGGCAATTCTACTTTGTCTCAAACCAGCTTGCCCCTGTATGCATATCAATCTCAAGCGCCACCTGTAACTGTGCCGCCCCCTGCATCTCCTGCGCAAGAATCTCCTTCACCTGAGTGATCTCTTCTTCCTTCGTCTCAATTAAAAGCTCATCATGAATCTGCAGAACCAATCTTGATAAAAGCTTCTCTCTGCGCAGCCTCTGATCCACTCTTACCATGGCAATCTTAATAATATCTGCCGCAGTCCCTTGTATGGGAGAATTCATCGCTATCCGCTCCCCAAAGGATCTCTGCATAAACGCCGAAGCTTTCAGTTCTGGGATAGGGCGCTTTCTGCCGAACATAGTAACAGACTCTCCCTTCTCCTTCGCCTCCGCAACCAGCTTGTCCAAAAACTGCTTGATTCCCGGATAGGCGGCAAAATATTTCTCAATATACTCCTCTGCTTCTTTTTTCTCAATACTTAGATCTTGACTTAACCCAAAGGAACTGATTCCGTACACTATACCAA
Organism: uncultured Lachnospiraceae bacterium; assembly: GCA_910588535.1. Taxonomy (GTDB): domain Bacteria; phylum Bacillota; class Clostridia; order Lachnospirales; family Lachnospiraceae; genus RGIG8607. The sequence continues at coordinate 40,198 of CAJUOO010000005.1, forward strand.
AATTTACCGCCTTTGCATTGCGCCTCTGAACCGCCGTCACCTCGTCAAACGGCACATGGAACACTTGTGATGCTGTGATACGGTGAATATCAGAATCTTGCCTGTATGCCTCAATAAGCCTCTCATCTCCCGACATATGAGCAAGCACCCGAAGCTCGATCTGAGAATAGTCCGCATCCACAAAAACATACCCCTCCTCCGGCACAAACACCTTACGTATCTCCCTGCCAAGCTCCACCTTAACCGGAATATTCTGCAGATTCGGCTCCGTGCTGCTGATCCTTCCCGTCGCCGTGATCGTCTGGTTAAAGGTGCTGTGTATCCTGCCGTCCGCGCCAATATAACCTGCCAGCCCATCCGCGTAGGTCGACTTAAGCTTTGTGAGCTGCCGATATTCCAATATATCCCGAATCACCGGATGATCCGGGGCAAGCTTTTCCAGCACATCCGCTGCCGTCGAGTAGCCTGTCTTTGTCTTCTTCCCGCCGGTCAATTTCATCTTCTCAAATAAGATCTCTCCAAGCTGCTTGGGTGAATTAATATTAAATCGTTCCCCCACCTGCTGATAAATCGCATGCTCTATCTGTGCGATTTTCACGGCAAGCTTCTCTCCATAAGAAGACAATTCCTCCTTCTTAACACGTATGCCTGCCCGCTCCATATGCACAAGCGTGTAGATAAGCGGCATCTCGATATTTTTGTAAAGCTCCCACATACCTGCCTTGGTAAGACCATCTCGCAATATCTCATCACAGAGGTATGCCGTCAAACTCTGATAGCAGGCATAACACATAACATCCTGCTGTTTCCCCAGCGCCCTCAGCTCCAGCTTCTGGAACAACGCCTCTCTTGATGGTAAACTCCACCCCAGATAATCCCTCGCAACATCCTGATATTGATACGTATCTTTAAGAGGATTTAACAAATACGCTGCTATACTAATATCCATCTCCCTGCCAGAATACTCATGTGTCTGATGTGGAATATGACTCTTAAGATCCATATAATCAATCACAACCTCACACTCTGTGATCTTTTGATATTCCGACAACAGATAGGTTTCTGTCAAAAAGCCTCCTGCCTCAATCCAGTAGCTTTCCTTGTCCGAGAACGTGATGGACAGCCCCAGAAGCCCATCCTCAAAAATGCACGCCAGCCCAATGCGCTCTGCCTTCATAGCACGCTGAATAATCTTATCTGCCTCTGAAAAATCTGTCACTGTCAAAAAGCTTTCCTCAATCTTTGGCATCTCTTTATTTTGCGCCTGCGTATAATATTTATGAATAATGCTCTTTAGCCCAAGTCTTGCAAAGATATCTCTTGCTTCCTCCGTAAATATCTCGCCTACTTTGCCCTCCTCGATCGTCACCGGAACCTCGCAGTCTGTCTTAATCTCAGACAATACCTTTGACAACTTTGCCAGCTCAAAATTCTCTCTAAAAGATTCCCTCGCCTTTTTCGGTTTGATCTCATCCACATGCGCGTAGGCATTTTCGATGGAATGATAAGCAGATATTATCTTTCCCGCCGTCTTTTCACCAATTCCATAAACACCGGGAATATTATCTGAGGAATCACCCATCAGAGCCTTCATATCTATAAATTCCAAGGGGGTGACGCCATAAGTTTTTTTCACCTGATCCGCATGGTAATCTTTAATCTCCGTGACACCCTTCTTCGTCGTTGGAACACGGATCAAGATTTTCTCCGTAGCTATCTGTAGCAGATCTTTATCTCCCGACAGAATTACCACATCATAGCCCTTCTGCTCGCCCGTCCGGGCCAACGTCCCAAGCAGATCATCTGCCTCATAGCCCTCCACCTCCACCATCTGTATCTTCATGGCCTTAAGGCAGTCCTTTATATAGGGTACTTGCTCCAAGAGCTCCTCCGGCATACCCTCTCTCGTTCCCTTATATGCCTCATATAGCTTATGGCGAAATGTAGGCGCCTTGAGGTCAAATGCCACAGTAAGAAAATCCGGCTTCTCCTCCTCCATAATCCGAAATAAAATATTTAAAAATCCCAGCACTGCATTTGTGTGAAGTCCCTCCACATTTGTCAGATCTGGAAGCCCATAAAAGGCCCGATGTAAAATATTGTTTCCATCCATTAGCAATAGCTTCGCCATCTGTCTACCTCTCCTGCTTTCCTAATATCACCGCAATAAAAATCATCTGCAAGACCTCCCTACTTGCGCACCGAAAAGAGCGCCAAGAGCTGCATAACAATTCCAATCACCGTTACACCATACATAATGCCCATAATCATCTCTTTTATTTTCTCAAAGCAGCGGTACCTGTCACACCGAAGCTGTGCCTGCTTAAGCTTGTTATCAAGCATACTCTTAAAATTAAAGGAGGTATCCGTGCCATTCTCAAGCTCCTCCAGTCCCTCCGCAAGCATATACATAATCTCAAGCTCCTCATAACAATCATCGCAGGTGTGAACATGTGCGATAAAATCCTCCTGCTCCTGCAGTGACATACAATTGTTGAGGAAATCAGGAATCCTTCTCTGCCATTCTCTGCACACCATATCTCTTTCCTCCCACGCATCAGGCTCTCGTCGCAAACACCTCACACCATACCTTAATTGTGCCATCCTGAAGGGTGGTCTCATTCCTCCAGCAAAAAGAATCTGTGGTGATATCTGTAAAAATCCACCGATTTTTCTGATTTCCATTGTTCGTCAGAATCACGCTGTTGTCCTTTTTCGTCCCTGTAAAGCGGCTGATGCTGCCAAGACAAGTATAGATCATATCCCACATTCTGGTTTTTACATTATAGACTCGGATTGTCACGCCATACTCGCCATCCTCCGGCCCTTTGCGCGCGCCTCTCTCCGGGCAGATAAAAACATCTTCGATTCCAAGCCCCTCCAGTATTCTGACAAAATGCCACTCACCTGCTAGATGTCTCTCTCTGTCCGTGCCTCTCTCCTCCACATAATCGAGCTTCCAACTCCCGATAAATTCTCTGAAATAATCAAGCTCCTCCGGTATCAGGCTGCTTCTATCGGCACTTACCAGCACCTCTGCAAATCCATCCATATGTACTCCCCACCCTGCTCTCAGACTTTACGTTTCCATCCTCTTTTTGTGCGCCTTTCCGGTAAGCTCACTGACCACAAGCCGAAAAACAGTTGTGTGCATCGCAACTGCCCCGCTAAAACTACACTCTTCCTTGTGATAATGTTTCATCAAAATCCCAAGCGCCTCTTGCTTTCGTTCTTCTGAGACCATCTCGATTCTGCCCTTTCCCATCACACTCTGATACTCCATGGTACAAGAGCAAACATCCCCCGTCTGCTGCATCACCAGCTTGTGCGAACAGTCCATCTCAAAAGCGGCCCGGTTATCCTTCTCTATCAGCTTGTACTTTGTCCCCTCAGCCGCACCGTGAAAATACAGAACCACTCTTCCGTCCTCCACTTGCATGCCAAAATTCAGAGGCAGAATATATGGATAGCCATCATTATTCAGCGCCAGTCTGCACACATCACACTGCTCCATCACTCTAATTATTTCACTAAACTCCTTGATCTCCCTGTCACCGCGCCTCATTTTTCCTCTTTTCTATCTGAATATTAGCTAATTCTTCTCTTAGTCAATAGTATCTCACAACATTGTAATTATAGCATGTAATAAATAAAATCACAATATGATATGAAAAAAGCCCCAAAGGAAAATCCTTTGAAGCTTTCTGACCTCTCATGCCGCTGGCCGGACTCGAACCGGCACGAGCGTGAACCCGGCAGATTTTGAGTCTGCTGCGTCTGCCAATTCCGCCACAGCGGCTTGCTGTCGTGCTTTATTAGCATAGCACTAGATTTACAAAATGTCAATTCTTTTTTTTTAAAAATTTAAAATTTTTCCTTTTCCGTGGATGATGCTTTTGAGAAAATACATCCACAATAATTTTGTCGATAGAGCTGATATTCTGCTGACAGCTCAATGGAGCGCTTGTATCCATTTTTCTTTTTAAAATCAGAATAGAGATAGGGAACTCCATATTCCCTAGAAAGCTGTTCCCCGATCTCATTGAGTTTTCTTGCATTTTTTAGAGGGCTGATGCTTAAAGTAGTTGTAAAATAATCATATCCGCCCTCTTTGGCTATTCTCGCCGCCTCCCTCAGACGAAGCTCATAGCAGAGAAAACAGCGCTCGCCGCCCTCCTCATCCTTTTCATGCCCCTTGACCATGTGAAAAAATATCTCTGGGCAATAATCACCCTCCACAAAATGGACGGGAAATGAACAGGGCATGGCGCCGATAAGACGCCTCTGCTCTTCTTCTCTCGCCCTGTACTCTTCCTCCGGCGAAATATTAGGATTATAATATAGTACTGTGATCTCCATATAATTTGACAGATATTCCAGCACATAGCTGGAACACGGCGCACAGCAACTATGCAGAAGAAGATGCGGAACTCCCGTGATATTCTCTAGCAACACATCCAGCTTTTTCTGATAATTGATTCGATTCATAGATGATAAACCTTCTCAAATTTTTCCTTTAAGTACTGGATATAATAATCGGGATTAAACTCCTCGCCCGTAAGATCCTTCAATAGCTGCCTTGGCTCCTTGGACGCACCGTATTGATGAATGTGCTCTCTCAAGTATTCTGTGATCACAGAGATCTTTCCCTGTCTTAAAAGCTCCTCCACAGGCAGATCCTTCTTCATTGTATTGTAGATCTGTGCGGCAAATGCATTGCCAAGGGCATAAGAAGGAAAATATCCGATGTCCCCCATCGACCAGTGCACATCCTGCAAGATTCCCTGCGTGTCATTCTCTGGCACAATTCCCAGATATTCTTTATATTTCTGTTTCCAGAGCTCAGGAAGCTCCTCCACAGGGGTATCCTCCTCTATCATCAGCTTTTCCATCTCATAGCGCACCATAATATGCAGACAGTACGTAAGCTCATCCGCTTCCGTCCGAATAAAATCTGCCTTCACCTTATTCAGCGCGCACACAAACTTCTCAAGAGGAACATCCATAAGCTGCTTGGGAAATGTCTCTACAAGCTTTGGATACAGCGGCACCCAAAATTCTTCACTTCTTCCAAGACTATTCTCATAGAAGCGAGATTGTGATTCATGCATGGCACAGGATGCTCCCTCCCCCACCATGGTCTGCGTCAGTGAATCGTCCACTCCCTGTTCATACAGGGCGTGACCTCCCTCGTGGATCGTTGACAATATCGCACTTGTCAAATTATTTTTATAATAATGTGTTGTGATGCGGACGTCATGATTATGCCAGCTTGTCGTAAAGGGATGCTCACTCTCTGCAATCACGCCGCGCTTAAAGTCAAACCCCATATATTCTGCCAGAAAATGATTCCATTCCTTCTGCTTTTCTATCTCATAATCCTGATAGAAAAAGCTGTCATCAATCTCCTCCGCCTCTGAGATTCTCTTAAGAAGCGGAATAATCTCCGCTTTCAGTTTTCCAAAAAAGCGGTCGAGCTCCTTCATGCCAAAGGTTTCCTCATATTCATCAAGCAGAATATCATAAAGCTTCTCCTCACCCTTTTTTGCGTAAGTGGCAAATTTCTTTTTATACGCAATCAGCTTTTTCAGATAAGGCGCATAGATAGAAAAATCATTCTCCTGCTTTGCCTTCTGCCACACTCTGTTCGCTCTGGAACAAAGTTCACCAAACTCCCGCATCTCATCCGCCGGAATGGTCTCTGATTTTTCATATTCCTTTTTCAATTTTTTAAAGATTGCTTTCTCCTTATCGCTCAAGCTCTCTTCATCTATCCGTCCCATAATCTCTTTTACAGAAGGATTAATTAGAGTACAAAAGCGCTCCTGCGAAAGTATGCCAAGCACTTTTGCCGTGTACTCAGAAGCCTCCTCCGGCGCCGCGGTATTCGCATCCCAGTCCATAATACTCATCGCTGTCCCAAGTGCCATATATCGATCCAAATATGGCAAAAGCTCATTAAAACTACCTGTTTTCATCTCTGCTCCCATCTGTCCACTTCATTGGACTCACTTATGCTATCCAGTTGAATTTCTTTCGAGAAAAGTCCGTATAGCCTGCCCTGCTATATTCCTCATCACTAAGCGAGAGCGGATGACAAAAAACATAGCGGGCTGGTTATGCGGACCCATCTCAGAAACGACTATACAAAATTCATTCTACTATAAATTAACATTCCACTCCTTATATTCCAAGAGGTAAATTCTTGCACATCCTTCTCTAAAAATATTTTCTGTTTCCCCATAGATTATTTTTCTTTAGATCCAGATATTCATTATATGCCTTTTCCAGAATCTGCTTCTCATTCGAGAACTTCAGAAGATGGTAGGCTTCATGGAATTTATAATATCCAGAATCAACAAAATATTCCTCGCGCTGTGGTTTGCTGTAATAGCTGTCCGCCATCATTAGATACCAGTGGACATCCTTTTCTACAATGTCCTGCGGGGTTGAAAAGGTATATTGACTTTTTCCCACATATTTGATAATGCTGGCTCTTACGCCTGTCTCCTCCAATACCTCCCGCGATGCCGTCTCTTTATATTCCTCGCCAGCTTCTACAGTTCCCTTCGGTAATACCCAGCCTTCATATTTATTTTTATAATTCTTATAAAGGACTAGGATCTTACCACGAAATATTACCACACCGCCACAGCTCGTTGCCTCAATCACTGCAATTCCTCCTGTCCTGCATGGTGTGTATGCTTATGCATGGTGTGTACACTTCTGCACGATTTCCATACTTGTACATATCCAACTAAAAGACAGTATACCTCTTTTCAGATGCATATGCAATAACAGAAATTCGAAAAAGTTTATTAAATGTATCTGCTCATTTTATCTCTGTAGCTCATTGTATGCATCAAACAGCTTTTTCGCTATGGGTGCCGCATGATCACTCCCTGTCCCTGATTCCTCCAGCACAATACTTACCACCAGCTTTGGATTCTCCGCCGGTGCAAATCCCACAAACCATGCATGGGACTTCTTTTTCTCATCCCACTCCGCCGTACCTGTCTTTCCGGCGGCAGTATATTGATCAGACAATACCGCATATCCTGTCCCATCCGTCACACAAGCTGTCATTAATTTCGTCAACACTGCTGCCTCACCCGCAGTCATCAGTCTACTGTACACAGACGGCAGATACTGCTTTACAGTATCTCCATACGCTGTCCTTATCTCAGATACGACATAAGGCTTCATCAACACGCCGCCATTTGCGATAGAAGCGGCTATCAGTGCATTGTGAAGGGGTGACATCTCCGTCTTCCCCTGCCCGATCGCCGTCTGCAATATCTCCCAGTCTGGCGCCTCCGTCTCAAGGGAAAAGGAGCTTTTTTGATAGGCAAGAGGATATGGCAGCTCAGCATTAAATAAAAGACTTTCACAAAGTGAAGAAAACTCTGGTATGGAAAGCATGGTTCCTATCTTGGCAAACGCTCCATTGCAGGATTTTGCAAACGCGCTGGTAAAATCAAGATTACCGTGTGATTTTCCATTATAACATTTAATTTCTGCATTATGATAAGAAAATATACCGCCGCACGTATAATTAAAATCTTCCAGTGCAGCCGGATTTTCCCGCAATAATTCCAGAGCAGTGACAATCTTAAAGGTGGAGCCGGGCGGATATAAGCCCTGCGAGGCCCGGTTGAGCAAAACACTATCTCCACTTGTGAGCTCCTCCCATTTTTCCACAATCTCATTTGGATCAAAGCTGGGCTTGGACACCATCGCAAGCAGCTTGCCCGTGGAAGGCTCCAACACCACAACGGCACCACGTCTGTCTCCCATCGCCTCATATGCCGTCTGCTGAAGCTTCAGTGAAAGTGTGGTGACAACCTGATTCCCCGGCTTTTTTTGATCGGCAAACTCCCGATATATTTTTTCATAGATGGGAATGTCAGAGGTCAATAACTCAAAATTATATTTTCCCTCTATTCCCGTTCTTCCATTCTGAGAATATCCAACCACATGGGCAAAGAGATCTTTGTAGGGATAAAAGCGGGATTCTGTTCCATCTTCCGTCACCAACGTCTTTGCCAATTCCTCCTCGTCCGCAGATAAAATCGAACCCCGTACAATCTTTTTACTCAAATTTTCTTGGCGAAGATTATATGGGTTATTGATGACAGATCTGCTCTCAAAAATAAGAAAATAGGACAGGTACACACACATCAATAAAAAAATACCTGCGAACAGATACATAATTCGGTATAATTCCTTTTTTTGATCCAAGTCCTCTGGGCTTGGACGGTTATTCTGTCTGTCGTTCTTTTTTCTGTCCATTGATCATCATCCCCTTCCCTGCTTGGATATATAGACCCTGCACCACAGCAAACATACAAAGTGTGCTTAAAACAGAGCTTCCCCCAGAGCTGACTAACGGCAAAGTCACACCGGTGGAGGGAATAAGCTTCATCGCCCCTCCCACAGTGAGAAAGACCTGTATTCCATACATAATAGCAAGCCCTGTCGCCAGATAGCGATAGAACAAGCTCTGACCCTCCATCCCTATATTTAAGAACATAAACAAGGTTCCCAGACAGATAAGAATCACGCAGATCGCCACAGCTCCTCCAAATTCCTCCGCGATAGCAGAAAAGATAAAATCCTGCTCCACCACTGGAATCTGCCCCGGAGATCCCTCATACAGCCCAACACCCAAAAACCCTCCCATGCCGATGGCAAATAAAGACTGTGCGATCTGATACCCCTTTGTGTCAATTACAGACCAAGGATCCAGCCACGCCGTCACTCGCACCTGTACATGATCAAAAAGCTTCCATGCCACAAATGACGCCACGCTCGCGCATGCCAGACCACCAAAAAGATACATCGGCTGTCTGGTTGCCACATACAGCATTAACAGATAAGTGAGCGCAAAGATCAGCGCTCCTCCCAGATCCTTGGAAATCACAAGCAGAATCACATGAAGGGCTGCCATAAATGAAACCTTGACAACCTGAAGAAAGCTTCTCGACTTTTCAAACATTGCGGCGATAAAAAAGACATAGATTAGCTTCACGAACTCAGAGGGCTGAACAGAAATCCACCCGACTTTAAAAAATAGCTTTGCCCCGTTGGTGGTGTCCGCGACCAAAAATACCATAAACAGCAAAAAGCTTCCTATCAGCCCATACACCCAAGCAAGCCTGCGAAGCTCCCTGTACTTTCCCATAATCCACGGAATCACTGACACGGCAAATGAACCGACAAACACAATCAATGATTGCTTCAGTGCCAGCCGAAAGGACAGTCTGGCAAGCATAACAAAGCCAATCACAAGAAGCATACACATATGGTTTGCCAAGGTGCGGCAGGACTGGGGATAAATCGCTCGAAACAAAAATATCACACAGAGAAAATATACTGCCTGTGCACCATACAAAAGAATAAGCTTCTCATTTCCCGTCACCAAAAATCCACTCAGATATCCCAAAAAATGCACGCTAAACAGACAGATATTCTGCCTTATTGCCGCCCTTCTTCGCAAAGCCTCCGTCTTCTGGCCAAACCACGCGAAGGACTGCCAAGTATACACCGCGATAAACAATATAATCAGATACTGAGCACCTCTTATCACTATATTCTGCAAATCTTCACCTACTCTACTCCACGCTTAAAATGGCCTCTGGTAAATTCCCACGGCTCCTCCCGATAAGGAATCCCCCGCTTATATGCATTGATAAAACATTCTGTGACAGTCTTTGCCTCCTGCACACTCTCTGTCGTAAAATCAAGCCTCACCGCTCCCGGCGATAGCTTATCTACCTCATTTTTGCTGCTCAATAAGGATAATGGTTTACAATTATATATTTTATTATAACAAAATCTGCACTGATTTTTCACTGGAAATTCATTTTTATAGCGATCTGTAAGCACAAGCTCCTTTGGCTGCCTCACCTGTTTTGAGTTTTTCTTCTGCTCTGGCTGCTTTGTGCATCCGCCTGTATTCTTCCTCACACACTGAGCAGATACCATCATAGGAATCCTTCCATATACAACAAGCTCACTCTGTGCAGAAGATAGCCGCCTAAGCTCCCGCTCATTCAACTCCGCAGGAAGTGTGAAAAACTCAAATCCCGCATAATCCACAAGTGTTTTTCTCGCTCTTTGATTATAAATATAGATACTGTTGTCACAGCGCAGCGGCAGAGAACATCCCTTTTTCACAAGGTACTCGATCTCCTCATAATTTTTTACCACAAAGCCAGCGAGCCCAGAAGAGCACAATGTCTCATACACCTTGTCAAGCCAATGTTCCTCCTTCGCCCTAAAAATATGTGGCAACACATAATAGAATACCCTTCCATCCCTTCTACTATCCCCACATAACTTAATAACCATATTTTCATCAAAAGCGCAGCAGTCCAGATAGATGGTATCAATCTCCTCAAACGAGAGCATCTCATCCACATATTCTGGTTTCTCCAGATAAACATGCAGCCTTGGAGCTTCTCTCTCGCTCCTCTCTGGTGATATCTCCTTCACAGCCCTCCACTCATCCACATCCTGTCTTTGATAGAAGGCAAGTATCTCCTTCTCAAGCTGCTCCACCGCGCTGCGGCGAAGCTCATTGAGCGCTGTCACCGAAAGAAAGCTCTTGTCATCTGTGTCGACAGACAATCTCTCCCACACAAAGGGAGTATTTCCCAGCTTGCCAAGCTGTTTTCGAATGTTCTCTTCATTCAGTGGCTGTCTCTGTGCTCTCTCTGCCCTCTCCCCACATACCTGAAACTTCACATCCTTATAGGAAACTGATAATGTGACTGGCATATCGACGTGCAGGCTTATATGCCCAGATATCTTCTCCTTCTGCTCCTTCTCTATATAAGTTCTTCGAATCGTCTCAAACAAAGTCTCGTTCCTCTCAGGCGCCTCTCCTTCTCTGCCCTCAAGGAACATCATATCTTTTCCATTATGCTTTTTATAATAGCCCTCCGTAAAACCGCCCCGATTATAGATATCAAATAACTGCTTTCTGTCCTCCGGCTCCACAATGTATGTCTCCTTCTCTCCCATAGACAAACATCGATCCAGATACCTGCGGTAGATACTCACCACCCCGGCCGTATACTCCGGCTTTTTCATTCTTCCCTCTATCTTAAAAGAATAAACACCGGCGCGCAACATCTCAGGCAAAATCCCCACCGCGCACAGATCCTTAGGGCTAAGGTAATATTGTCTCTTTCCCTCACACAGATAGGGAAGCCTACAGGGCTGTGCACATCTTCCCCTGTTTCCGCTTCTTCCTCCGGCAATGCTGCTAAACAAACACTGTCCTGAATAACTGTAACAGAGGGCACCATGAACAAAGCTTTCTATCTCTATATCAACCTTGTCATAAATCTCTTGGATCTCCGAGAGAGATAACTCTCTTGCTGTGACAATGCGCGTCACCCCAAGCTCCTTCATCATCCTTGCACCATGAACTCCCGTCAGGCTCATCTGGGTGCTTGCATGGATCGGCAGTTTTGGAAAAGCCTCGCGCACCAGCGCCAAAACTCCCATATCCTGTACTATCACAGCATCCAGTCCCTCTCTGTAAAGAGGCAGCAAATACTGATACAGCTTCTCTTCCAGCTCTTCCTCTTTCAACAATGTATTGACAGTCAAGTACAAGGCCCTTCCGTGAATATGAACATAGTCAATCGCACGTTTTAACTGCTCCATATCCAGATTTTCCGCATAAGCGCGGGCGCCAAACAACTGCCCGCCAAGATAGACTGCATCTGCGCCCGCCGCCACCGCCGCCGTCATGCTCTCATAAGATCCTGCAGGAGCCAAAAGCTCTGCCTGATTCTGCTGTGTTATAGTCACTTCTTACCCTTCCTCATTCTTGACACTCTGTCGGCTGGCGGCAAGCTCTGTCTCCAGCCTGACAATCATCTTTTCCTGTTCACTATATTTTTTCTGCAAGCCAGACAGCTCTTTTCTCGCTGCTTCCTCCTTAAGCTGCAGCTCAATCAAATCATGCTTTAGATTATAAAGCTCCTTATTCTTGTTCTCCAGCTCAAGCTCCAGAATATCTGCCTGTCTCTTGCATTTAAAATAATCATCGGCAATATTTAAGTATGTCATCGTGTTCTGCGTCTCTCTGTTTTGACGGCGAAAGCCCTCCGCTGACTTAAGCTCTGCCAGCTTACTGTTTATGTAGGAAGCTACACGGTTTAAATAATCCTCATCCTCATAGCCGCTCAATGTATAAACTTTTCCATCAATCAGTACCTGTACTGTATTTTTAGATGACATAACATTCCTGCTCCTTGGTGTATTCTTTCCTTATTATAACTAATACACCGGGAAAACACAAGCAGTTTATAAAAGCCCCAGATGTGTGTGGGCGAGAGGTGTCACCATACGTCCTCTCGGTGTTCGCTTTAAAAATCCATTCATAATCAAATAAGGCTCATAGACATCCTCCAAGGTCCCCGCATCCTCGCCGACCGCGGCGGCCAAGGTGTCAAGCCCAACCGGCCCACCCTGAAACTTCTGAATCATCGTGGTGAGGATAAGCCTGTCACTGTTATCCAGCCCAAGCTTATCCACCTCAAGAAGATCGAGGGCAAACACCGCCACCTCCCTTGTGATCTCCCCGTTATATTTCACTTGGGCAAAATCTCTCACGCGCTTTAACAATCGATTGGCAAGTCTTGGCGTCCCTCTGCTTCTCCTTGCAAGCTCCATCGCGCCCTCTTTCTCAATCAAAACTCCCAAGACTCTCGCCGACCGCATGATAATCGTCTCAAGCTCCTGTGGCGTGTAAAATTCTAGACGATGCACCACACCGAAGCGATCCCTGAGCGGCGCTGTCAAAAGCCCCGCTCTCGTCGTCGCTCCCACCAGAGTAAACTTTGGCAGATCCAGACGGATCGAGCGCGCGGACGCCCCTTTTCCAATCATCACGTCAATGGCAAAATCCTCCATCGCGGGATAGAGCACCTCCTCCACCTGCCGGTTCAGGCGGTGAATCTCGTCCACAAACAATACATCGCCCTCTTTTAAATTATTGAGAACTGCCGCTATCTCGCCCGGCTTCTCAATAGCGGGACCAGAAGTGATCTTAATGCCCACTCCCATCTCATTTGCGATAATTCCTGCCAGCGTTGTTTTTCCCAGACCCGGAGGCCCGTAAAACAGTACATGATCCAACGGCTCCTTCCTTGCCTTCGCCGCCTCGATATAGACCTTCAGATTCTCCTTTGCCTTCGCCTGCCCAATATAATCAGAAAGAAGCTGTGGCCGAAGGCTGCCCTCCAGCTTCCCGTCCTCCTCTGTCATCTCTGTACTAATCACACGTTTTGCCATAATCCCAAATCCCATCTAGTTAAAATTTTTGAGTGCTGCCCGCAGGAGCTTCTCCACCGTCATCTCTTCTGTGATCTCCACCTTCTTGACGGCGCTTAAAGACTCCGCTGCAGAATAACCCAGAGCTGTCAGTGCCTCCACCGCCTCCGCGCGCACCGTGCCAATATGCTCTGTATCTGCGCTTTCCTTGTGCTCCTTTGAAAGCTCTAATGCCTCTGACAGATCAAGCTTATCCTTTAGCTCAATAATCAGCTTCTTCGCCGTCTTTACCCCAATACCGGGTGCCTTTGCTATCGTCTTTGCATCCTCAGAAAGAATGGCAAAGCGAAGATTGTCTGGCGTCACGGTGGACAAGATGCCAAGCGCTCCTCTTGGCCCTATCCCGCTGACCGTGAGCAAAAGCCGGAAGATCGCTAAATCTTCTCTGGCAAGAAAGCCATACAAGCTCATGCCATCCTCACGCAAATACAGATAAGTGTGCAGCTTCACCTCACTGCCACAGGGGGGCAGCCTATCACTGAGAGAAGCAGGAATCAAGATACAAAGCCCAACTCCTCCCTGCTCAATCACCACAGAATCTTCGTATTTCTCTGCAAGCTGCCCTTTAACATACGCTATCATAAATCAACCTCACCATCCAAATAATCGAACATTTATACGATTATCATAACATAAAACCAGAAGGAAGGCAATCTATTCTTCTGTTTTAGGCAAGCTGATACGGATAAAACGCCTTATAAAATCCTTTTTATTAAATGGAATCACTGGATACAGATAGCTTTTTCCAGAGATTGTCTTATTCAATACCACAGAGCACACAGAGATAATAACACCCGCGATATAACCGTAAATAGAAAATATCGACGTCAGCACAAGCATAATCAGTCGCATAAATTTCAGTGCAAAGCCCAGCTCAAAGCTTGGCTGCGAATAATTTGCCAAAACCACAAACGCCATATAAAGCATAGACTCCGCATTAAACCAGCCCGACTGCACTGCATAATCTCCAAGCACCAAACCGGCGATCACAGACAGCGGCGTACTTAACATATTCGGTGTGTTGACAGCCGCAAGCCGCAAACCGTCAATGGCAAATTCCAAGATAAGAAGCTGAAAAAGTAGCGGCACCTGAACCTCCTCAGCAGGGACGATAAATTGAAGCCAATCGGGAATCCAGCCCGGATTCTTCATAAGAAGCAGCCAAGTGGGCGTCAAAAATAAAGTGAGAAGTGTCGTCAAAAACCGCGACAGGCGCAGATAGGTTCCCGTGATGGGCGGAAAATAATAATCGTCCGCCTCCTCGATAATATCAAACACAGAGGTCGGCATAATCATGGCTGATGGAGAATTATCCACCAAAACAACAATATTCCCCTCTAAAATGGAGGCCGCTGCCGTGTCAGGTCGCTCTGAATATTTATACTTTGGAAAAGGATTGATCCAGCTTCGCTTATACAGACATTCCGCCAAGCTCTCCTGATTCATGGTGAGCGCATCTATATCAATACTCTGAATCCTTTTCTTTATATTTTGAAGAAAAGCCTTATCTACCCGATCTGACATATAGCTTACCACCACATCTGTCTTTGAGCTTCTTCCCACACTCATCATCTCCATACAAAGCTTCGGACTGCGAATCCTCCTGCGAATCAGGGCAGTATTGAATACAACTGTCTCCACAAAGCCATCTCTGGAGCCTCGCATCACTCTATCCTTCTCCGGCTCGTCCACACCTCTGGCGGGATATGTCCGGCAGTCAATCGCCAATGCCTTATCATACCCGTCAATAAACATGCAGACAACTCCTGAAAGCAGCGCGCGAAGCATACTGTCTTTCTCCGTCTCAATATCTACCTCCACATAGGAGATCCACTGCTTTGAAAACTCCTCCACCGTCTGCGGCATCTTGTCCTTCGTAATGCTCTCCAAGGATGACATCAGCTTCTGCATCACCTCATCCTTGACAAAGCCGTCGATAAAATAAAATCCTGCCTCCCGCTCTCCTATCACCAGATCCTTATAAAGAACATCAAAATTTGTATCGATCGCAAGAAGTTTATCCCACGCTTCTTTATTTACCTGAAGCTTATCAGAAAAATCCGTGGCTGTACTCACTTCTCTCACCCTGTCCTTTCCGTGAATGTAGATTATATAAGTTCTAAAACCTATCATTCACATTTACCTTTCATACTGTATATATTAGCTTTCACACATACCTAATTTTTTATGCACCTGCTTGCGGCATAAGTAAAATTATCGTATAATAAAAGCATTACACGCTGAGACGAACGGAGGAACACACATTATGCGCATCCTTGAAGAGGATTTTTCCCAGCCCATTGACCACTCTCTTCTGCCAGATACTGCATCGAAGGTTCTATTTTTTGATATCGAGACCACAGGATTTTCTGCACATGCCGCCGTTGCCTATCTGATTGGCTGCATCTATCAAGCAGAAGAGGTATGGAAGCTTCGTCAATGGTTCCTCGATGATCTTCAAGATGAAAAAGCAATGTTATCTTCCTTCTTTGACTTTATTCACTCCTATACATGGCTGATTCACTTTAATGGCAGCTCCTTTGATATTCCCTTTCTGAAAAATCGAATGGAACGACACCAGCTTGATAATAATTTTTCCTCATTTCATCACTTGGATCTCTATCGAGAAATCAAGCCATATAAGAAACCATTGGGAATTATAAGCACAAAGCAGAGAGATCTGGAAGAATTTCTCGACATTCATAGAACGGACCATTTTTCTGGCGGTGATTTGATCGAAGTTTATTTTGAATATATGGCAATCCACAAAGAAGAACTCTATCAATGTCTGCTGTTACACAATGCTGACGATCTAAGGGGAATGATCTTCCTTCTCCCACTCTATGGACTGACACGGCTTCTAAAAGGAGACTTCGAGATAGAAAAAATAGAACAGACAGAGACCGCCATTCTATTTTTCCTAAAAACAGAGCGTATGCTTCCCGCCTCCTTAAAAATAGAGTATGACAATTATCTCCTAAGGCTTAAAAATCAGCAGATTACTGTTCAGGTTTCCATTCACCATGAAGTATTAAAATACTTTTATGCAAACTATAAAGATTACTATTATCTTCCCGCGGAGGATCAGGCAATCCATAAAAGTGTAGCCATATACGTGGACAAGGCTTATCGAAGAGCGGCAAGCCAGAGCAACTGCTACACCAAAAGAAAATCTGCCTATCTGCCTCTTAAGGACAAAAGTTTTACACATAATGTATTTCAGAGAGCCTATAAGGAAAAAGAATATTTCTTTGAGATCACAGAAGCCTTTTTGCAAGATAAAGATATGCAGAAAAACTATCTGATACAGCTTTTTCATATCTAATACTTTATATATTCAGTACTTTTATATCTTTAATCCTATTATTAACAGAAACTATCGTTTGCGCCAACACATATTCTTCTTTTTTGTTGAGAACCTTGGTAAACTGTAGTATACTATCTCTCGTAAGCGAGGTGATACTATGCTGCACATAGCAATCTGTGACGATGATAAAACTGCCGTGCAAGCCCACAAGGAGATAACAGAGCTCTGCCTAAGACAATGTGAAAATGTAGGAGAAATAACCATCTATACATTAAGTGACAATCTACTCTATGATATTGTCGAGGATGATTTTTTCTTTGATCTCATATTGCTGGATATTGAGATGCCGGGAAATACTGGTATGGAAATTGCCAAAAAGATTAAGCCCTATCTGCCAAATGTAAAAATAATCTTTATTACTTCTCATATTGAATATGCCATCGATGCTTTTGAACTATCTATTTTTCGATATGTGCCAAAAGATGATACGAAAAAAAGACTACCTGCCGCGATTCAAGACGCTGTTAATTTAATAGAATTAGAAGCTGGAAAAGCCTATATGATAAGGACAAACAGCCGGCTTGAAAAAATTCCATACAAAGATATTTTCTATATTGAGCGCGATGGAAAAAATGCCAGTATCATCACTGCAAATGGAATATCCAAGGTACGAAAGAGTCTGCATCAGATTTATGACGAGCTGGGAGGAGATGAATTTATCTACATTGATCGGGGCTGCATCGTAAATATTATACATATTATGCAGATTAGAGACAGCACAGTTTTATTGCAAAATAACAAAACACTCCCAATAAGCCGCTCTCATTTACAGCAGGTGAAGGAGCAGATTAATAAATACTGGGGGACACATATATGACAGAACTTTCTCTTCTATTATTCAATATCGTTGCCGGAGGTGTGCGGGTTATTATCTATCTGTTTCTTGTTTTTCGGCTGCTATCCACCAAAAAACCCGGTAAGAATGGCATAATTGTATCGCTGATCGGCGCTGCTGTTATTTCTGCTGTGCTGTCTGTGACAAATCTGCCCGATGCATACCACATTCTGCTAGAATCCATCTGGATCGTTTTATGTGTTCATCTTTTTCAAGATGCTGTTGTCAGAATCAGCCTATTTATAGGGATTTTTTATGAGATCGCCATTTCTTTTCTACAATTTTTAGTTGCGGCGTGGTTAGGTGTATTGTTTCATTCCACGACATTCCTTTCCTCTAGCACCGCCCATGGTCAACTTGCCGTCTGGCTGCTCTATCTATTATTGGTTGCTGTTTCCCTTTATCTTTGGAAACATCCGAATCTGACAAGAAAGGAATCCTTTCGCTTTGCATCTATAATTGTCGTAGCGTGTTTTATCGCAGTTGTCACCTTATCACAGCAGACCATTCTCCCGATTCCAGATGATACATTATATATGTGGACAATATTATCCGTTGTTTTAATGATGTTTGTTCTGGTATTCAATATGAATCGACAGTATGAGGTTGAAAAGGAGCTTGCAAGATTAAAATCTGAACAAGCAGAACTGTTGGAACGAGAGTATCGCACATTAAGCCACGCATATGAAATCAATGCAAAACTGTTTCACGATTTTCATAATCATATTGGTGTACTTCGACAACTTCTTTCTCACAAAAAATTACAGGATGCCATACAATATCTGGATGAGCTGCAGACGCCTGTTTTGGAGATGACAAATACTATATGGACAGGTGATGAAACCATCGATTACCTAATTAACAGCAAAGCCCAAGCCGCCGAATCATGTGCTGTGCAATTTCAGATACAAGTTGAATTCCCCCGCCACACAAATCTAAAAAGTGCCGATCTGTGTGCCATTATAGGAAATCTTCTCGATAATGCTTTCGAAGCAGCGCGCCAAGTGCCAGAAAAAGAAAAGCGATTTGTTCATCTCACCATTCGCCGTATTCATCAGATGATAATTATAAAGGTTGAAAATAGCTTTTCCTCTATTCCCATTCAAGAAGATGGCATATTCCAATCATCAAAAGAAGAAAATGGTCTGCATGGCTGGGGCTTAAAAAGTGCGCAGGCTGCCACGGAAAAGTATGATGGCACAGTACAGACCTCTTACACTCACAATACATTCCGGGCTGTTGCCACATTATCCTACCATGGTGTATCCATTGATTAACTATTATACTCTTTTATCTATATTCTCTTTTTAGGGGACTGTTGCAATAAGTTTTGATATATAAGATATAGTATACATGCAGCACTATCTTACAACATTTTGTAGGATGGGGGTTCTTTTATCATTTTCTGGAAAGATCCGTCCAACGAACTGCCTGTGGTCCTCCGTCACCCCGCTCCCGCTTAGTGAAAAACGCAACGGACGCTAAGCTCGAAACTACCTCGCTAACCGCCGGCGTTTTTCAATAGGTTCCTTGAGAACCACAGGCAGTTCGCTGGACTGTTTTTATCAGTTAGGCAACGCACGTTGTAGCTCTGTTTGTACAGGAGCGATAGAATATTTTGTTGCTTTCTTAAAGAAAATTTGATGATTTATAAATACAGACATGCGAAAGATAAAATAGAGTTTCAAATATATGAAGAATCACAGCATATATGAACTATTCAATAAAAGTAGTATAGCCAGTTTGCTGTTTTCCTCAAGGAACCTATTGAAAAACGTCGGTACTTAGCGAGGTTTTCACGAGCTTAGTACCCGTTACGTTTTTCACTAAGCGAGAGCGGGGTGACGGAGGAAAACAGCAAACTGGCTATACGGACCTCTTTAATATGTTTTTCTGTATGTGACATCCCCTTCTTTTCGAGGACAAAAATCTACCATTCACGGACATTTCCGCACAATCTCCCTTTTTCAGTTATACTATAGCCATAACAAGCAAGGAAAGAAATAGAAAAATATCTAAGGAGGTAACAATTATGCGTCATGTATATATTCGTGGAATAATGGGGCTGATATGGCTGGCGGCAGCTATTGTAAGTGTATCTAGCAACTCTCAGATGGCTGTTCTCTATATTATTTTAGGTGGAGTATTCCTATATTCTGCCTTTGTAACATGGAAAAAAGAAAAAGACAATAAAGGAGATATGTAAAATGGAAAGCCCTCTCTTAACCATCAACAACTTATATGCATGGTATCACAGCAAAAAAATGATACTATCTGATTTTTCTATAGAATTAGCTGAACATGAAGTAGTAGGACTGATCGGGCTTAATGGAGCTGGAAAAACAACATTTTTAAAGGTACTATCCGGCCTGCTCCCCTCCTTTCACTCCAAGGGTATCTGGATTTATAAAACTCCTGTCAATGTGCGAAGTCAGGATTTCAAATCCCGCCGCTACATCGTATTTGCCGAGGACAATTCCTTTCAATATTTCACCTTCTGGGAATATCTATCCTACGTTTTTTCTGCATACAGAAAAAAACTACCTGATGTCTCAGAGCTGATACAGGGATTTCACTTTGAAGATAATACAGATATTCTACTAAAGGATCTGTCAACCGGCAATCGCAAAAAAGTTTTCCTAATCACTGCATTTGCTTTAAAACCTGACTTGCTTTTTCTGGATGAGCCGGTCAATGGATTGGATTTTCAAAGTACAGAGTATTTGTATCAGCAGATTGCCAGCTATAAAGAATATGGGACGGTTCTATTTTCTTCTCATATTTTGGAAAGCATTACTCTGACATCAAGCCGGGCACTTGTCTTGGAAAACGGAAAAATAACACAGACGTTTCAGCATGGACAAATTGACGCCAAGAACATTCGGGAGGCTTTGCATTATGAAAATTCTATTTAAGGCTTTCGCCAAGCAACTTTTTGGAGCAAACGATAAAAAACTACCACAAACTCTTTTTATTTACTTTATTGTTTTTTGGGGATTATATATTGCTGATATTAAGATAGCGATCGCTCCATCTATTTTGTATCTGATGATAAGTACATTTACTGCTGGTGTCATGTGGCAGGCGCTTTCTTCCAAAGATATCGCCGGACAAAATATAGTTATGCTTCCTTTTGACAATAAAACATTCGTCTTTTCTTATGTGACTTCTTTGGGAGCTTACACAATTTTGACAAAGACTGTAGCACTTTTTAGTGTCCTGATGGCAGTGTCTAACTGGGGCATTACAGAAATACTGGGAAGTATTTTATGCACAATTCATGCAACCCTTATAACTGCTGTTGTCTACTCCATCAAAAAGTATTGGTATATAGGCAGTCTCTGGGCTGTGGCTGTGACTGCCACCACTCTATTTTGCGGAAATCAACTATGGTTTATACCAGCACTGATACTTCATGGTATATTTATTGTTATTCTTTTACAAGGAACAGATGGATATTTATTTTATGTTCAAGAGGAAAAAAATCATTATATAGAAAAAAAGCACAGACAGTATTCTGTACTTCGTTATCTTTTTCGCTATCTTATATACCACAAGAATTATATGATCAACACCGTTATCATGTGGTGTGTGGCCTGTGTATTGCCACTTTTTTTCAAACAGATGGAAGGTCTGTCTGTTATTCCAATCGGCTTTGCCATTCTATCTCTAAATACACCCATCGGTATTCTTTTATCTTGTGATCTGGCTTTAGAACAAATGATTCACTCTCTGCCCGGTCAGAAAAAAGCCTTTTGTGTGCCATATTGTCTGTTTCTCTTTTTATGTAATATAATCGCAGATATGATTTTTCTTTGCAGTCTACAAATTCAACATGGAGGCGTGACAGTTCCAATACTTGCAACAGCTATATTCTTTGCACTGCAAAGTGCAATCGGCTCTGTCCTGCTGGAATGGTTTTTTCCTATCAGAAATTGGAAAATAGCAAGTGATTTATGGCACCATCCACGAAAATACATTGTTTCTGTCGCTATGATGCTACTAGCGGGAGTAGTTGGAGCACTGCCGGGACTGATACCAATATTGATGCTTATATTAGCTGTCGAAGTGTTTATACTGCTCTTTCCATGCTGGAAATGCATTGAATAAAATGGTTACTCTAGATTCTTTAATACAATTGTTTGTCAAATAAGCTTTTGAAAACATATAATTTATTCAAAATGTTATGCTTTATCGGCTGTTAAAAATTTGTTGTATTATTTTCTGGAACGATCCGCCCGGCGAACTGCCTGTGGTTCTCCGTCACCCCGCTCCCGCTTAGTGAAAAACGCAACGGACGATCATACAAATCAATCATTGTATTATTAGTAGAAAAACAACGAGTAGGGAATTCTAATCTTCCCTACTCGCGTCAAACCTGTATATATCAATAAAATTATCTGTGTACCTTTATATACAAGAAATCTAAGTACTATTGCATATATAACTATAACAGATTCGCTCTCTACAACTTGATATAGAAAAATGATTTTCTAGATTCATAGTTCAGCTCTCTATATTTTATAATCTGTTCTGTGCTACCAACAAACAGGACTCCGCCTTTTCTTAGAGTATCATTAAATTTGCGGTAAACTTCTTCCTTTGCTTCTTCTGTAAAATAGATCAGAACATTTCGGCACAGAATCAGATCATACCCTGTCGGGTAGGAATCCTTCAATAAATTATGTTGTTTAAACTGTACACATTTCTTGATATCATTGCTGATCTGGTAAGAGGATGTTCCCACCTTGGTAAAATATTTACTTACATACTCCTTCGGCAGCCCAGCAAGACTTTTTTCTGCGTAAAGACCAAGCTTCGCCTTCTCAAGCACCTGCTTATCAATATCTGTCGCCAAGATATTAATACTAGACAGAGGAACAAACTTACTAAGCACCATAGCAAGAGAATAAGGCTCATCCCCTGTTGAGCACGCTGCACTCCAGATCTTTAAGCTCTTCCCGCTCGCTTTAATAAGCTCTGGAAATATCTCTGACTCCAACACTCTCCATTGTTCAGGATTCCGATAAAACTCTGAGACATTGATGGTCAGATAATTGACAAACTCCTCCAAAAGCTTACTGTTCGCCTTGATCGCAGCCACATAATCATCATAGCCCTTAAATTTATTTTTAGAAATTAGAGCATCGATCCGGCGCTTCATCTGGCGCTCCTTATACGCATTAAGATCAATTTTTGTCAGGCTAAACACCTGCGATTTAAAACCTTCGTAATCCAAGAAAACACCTCCTTTGCGCGCTCCTGCGCAATCAACTCGCCGCGCGGGGCGCGTGCAGCTTCTGCTGCTAATCTCCCTGCGCATAAAAACAGTGCCGCACGACTGTCTGCTTCCGTGCGGCACCTGATTTTCTACTCTTCTGCAGGAGCTTCCTCGGCAGTCTCCAATATCTTCATGCTTAAGCTGATTTTCTTGTCGGCTCCATTAAAGTCAACAACCTTTGCCGTGATCTCCTGTCCAGTTTTCAACACATCTGAGGGCTTCTCCACATGTTCTTTTGAAATCTGAGAGACATGCAACAGGGCGTCAATGCCCGGCTCCAGCTCTATAAATGCACCAAAATCTGTCATCCTTGCCACTTTTCCGGTAATCACTGTGCCAACTGCATATTTCTCAGGTGCCTTCACCCAAGGATTCTCCTCCGGGAACTTAAGGCTCAGAGCAACCTTATCGCCGCTGATCTCCTTGATAAAGGCCCTTACATTATCTCCAACCTTAAACGCCTTCTTCGGGCTCTCCACACGTCCCCAAGACATCTCAGAGATATGCAGCAGACCATCTGCGCCTCCCAGATCGATAAATGCTCCGAAATCGGTAACATTCTTAACTGTACCTTCAATCGTCATGCCCGGCTCGATTCTCTCAAACAATTCCTTCTGAAGCTCTGCCTTTCTCGCTAACAGAAGCTGCTTGCGATCACCGATAATTCTTCTTCTCTTTGGATTAAATTCGCTTATTACAAACTCAATCTCCTGTCCAGCATATTTCTCTAAATTCTTCTCGTAAGTATCACTTACCAAGCTTGCTGGGATAAATACTCTTGTCTCATCCACAACAACGCTTAATCCGCCGTCCAGCACCTGAGCAACCGTCGCGGTAAGCACCTCATGGTTATTAAATGCCTCCTCCAGTCTCTTGCTGCCCTTCTCTGCTGCAAGTCTCTTATAGGTGAGGAGAACCTGTCCCTCACCGTCATTTACCTTAAGAACCTTTGCCTGCATGGTATCGCCAACTGACACCATAGTGGTAAGATCAGCGTTCGGTGTGTTTGTGTATTCATTGCGGACGATAATACCGTCTGCCTTGTAGCCTATATTAAGAATAATCTCATCTGCTTTGACACCGATGACTGTACCTTCTACAACCTCTCCGTTCCTTATAGTCTTAAATGATTCTTCCAGCATTTGTTCAAAATTCATCTCTTCTGACATTAGTATGAACCTCCTCGATAATATTATTTGGGGTGGAAGCCCCCGCTGTAATACCTACGCTACCCATGGACTTCAGAACATCAAGATCCAAATCAACAAGTGTCTGTATATAGTAAGTATTTTTACATTCCTTTCTGCAAATTTCATATAACTTCTGCGTATTGGAACTGTGGCGTCCGCCAATCACAATCATGGCATCAACCTCTCTGGCAATTTCTGCTGCCTCTTTCTGCCTTTCCTGCGTTGCATTACAGATTGTATTTAAAACAATTATATCATACCCCTTTTTCGAAATAATTTCAACTAATTCTTCAAATTTATTGTAATTAAATGTCGTCTGTGACACAATACTAACTGGAATACTACTATCAAGAGTAAAATTTTCGGCTTCTTCTGCCGTTTCTAGTATAATTGCATCTTTTTGGCAGCAGCTTCTGATCCCTTCCACTTCAGGATGATTTTTGTTTCCAGTAATAATAATATAACGCCCCAGAGCCTCCTGCTCCCTGACTAGCCGATGTATTTTTTTTACAAAGGGACAAGTGGCGTCAACCACCGTAATGCCATCTCTGTCAAGCAGGTCGTAAATCTTTGTGCTAACGCCATGTGCGCGTATAATAACGATTCCCTTCTCAACAGATGCAAGCTCCTCCTCTGTATTCAGCACCTGCACTCCCTTCTGTTCCAGATCGCGCACTACCTCCTCATTGTGAATGATGGGTCCATAGGTGTAGATAGGAAGTTCACTGCTATGCTTCTCCCTATTTTCTATCTGCTCATATACCCTCTCCACTGCTCTTTTCACGCCAAAGCAAAAGCCGGCTGTCTTTGCCACAATCACCTGCATAACTACCTGTCCGCCTTTATTTTAAGTATTGCCTCAATTACCTCTTCAATTCCCATATCAGAAGAATCTAAATATACCGCATCCTCTGCCTGCTTCAGTGGAGAAATCTCTCTGTTCATATCACGGTAATCCCGCTCTTCAATATCCCTTGCTATCTCTGCCAAAACAGGCTTCTGCCCCTTTTCCAAAAGCTCCTTATACCGTCTGTCTGCCCTCGCCTTCACACTTGCGGTCAGATAGATCTTTAAATCAGCCTGAGGGAGCACGCAGGTCCCAATATCCCTGCCATCCATAATGACATCCGCCTTTGCCGCAAGTGCGCGCTGCAGATCCAGAAGCTTTCTTCTAACGGCCGGATAGACACTGACAGCCGAGGTCATATTTCCCACTTCCTCCGTGCGGATAAGCCCTGTCACATTCTCCTTGTTAAGCAGTACCTGCTGCTCTCCATCTCTGTAGGAGATCTCCACCTCCACCTCCTGACAGGCAGCCTCGACAGCACTGCTGTCCGCTGCATGGATGCCTTTTCGGATTAGAAACAGCGCGATCGCGCGGTACATCGCCCCAGTATCCACATAGATAAAATTTAACTTTCTTGCAAGCTTTTTTGCTATCGTACTTTTTCCGGCACCTGCTGGGCCGTCTATCGCTATCTGATATGACATTTTTATCCTCATTTCTGCCCTGCTTTTTTATATAGTCGCATAGAGAAAGGCACTTCTCTACGCGCCGCGCGGGACGCATACAGTTTTTCTGCTAATTTCCTCGCCCCTGCGCATAAGCAACTTTGTGCCAAGCAGTGCACCAGCACAAATCGCCGTGTAAAAATTCTTCACTCAAACTCTCATCTTCCCACTTTAGTGGGCATATTCATCAGGATGGGAAAAATAATTTTCATACAATTCTCTTACTGTTATTCTTTTCCATTTCCTGATATCTATTCATTTTTCAGGACATATTTTGCCCTGCCAGATAAGCGGTGGACCATGCAATCTGCAAGTTAAAGCCACCAGTATGCGCGTCCACATCCAGCACCTCCCCAGCAAAATAGAGACCTTTTACAAGCTTGGACTCCATTGTGGAGGGATTTACCTCCTTTACCGACACACCGCCTCTGGTTATGATCGCTTCATTATAATCCCGAAATCCTGTGAGGGTAAGTGAAAACGATTTTAACCCATCCACCATGGCAAGCCGCTCTTGTTTTGACAGCTCATTCCCTCTGCGCTCTGGCGAAATTCCCAGATAGGAAAGCATCACGGGCACCAGACTGGATGGAAGAAGCGAGGAGAGCATATTTTTCATCTGCTTGCCTCTGTTCTCCTCAATCTCTCTCAATATTCTTGCATTCAGTTGTTCTTTCGTGAGCGCCGGCTTGAGATCTATGAAGAGAGTCAAGTTTTCTCTCGCAAGTGCTTTTGTCACATGGCTGCTTGCACTGAGAAGAATCGGCCCGCTCACACCATAATGGGTAAAGAGCATCTCCCCAAACTCACTGTAGAGTGTCTTCCCCCTGCTGTCTGCAATGCGGATGGATATATTTTTTAAAGAAAGTCCCATCAACTCTTTTACAAAGCCTTCTTTTACTTCAAAGGGCACAAGACCCGGCGAAAGCTCGGCGATGGTATGTTTTAGCTTTCTTGCAAACAGATAGCCATCCCCGGTAGAGCCAGTGGAGGGATAAGAAAGTCCTCCGGTGGCGATCAGCACAGAGCTGCACTCTCTTCTCTCACCCTTGTTAAGCAAGATCCCCCTCACACTCCCATCCTCCACAATAATATCTTTCACGGGAGTATTAAGAAATACCTCCACGCCAAGACGCTGTAACTCTCTTGAAAGGACCTTAATTACGTCAGAAGACTTGTCTGACTTTGGAAACACACGATTTCCTCTCTCCGTCTTGAGCGGCAAGCCAAGCTCCGTCAACAGCTCCATCATATCAAGATTTGTAAAATTATAAAATGCACTGTAGAGAAAACGAGGATTTCCCACCACATGATCCAAAAAATCCTCCGCGTCACAGGCGTTGGTGATATTACAGCGCCCCTTTCCCGTAATAAACAGCTTTTTGCCCAGCTTCTCATTCTTCTCATACAGGCTGACTTTCTTCCCCTGTCTGGCGCAGCTAACAGCCGCCAACATACCAGCAGCCCCGCCTCCCACAATAATAACTTCGCCCATTCTATTCTCCCAGCTTTTATTCTCGCATCTTATCTTGTAATAATATGTCCAATATTTTTCAGCAAAACAGAGATCGTCCCATCCTCCCCGGTAATAAATTGAACCTGTTCAGGATTTTGGTACTGCTCCATGGGGATCTTCAGCTCGATGCCCGTGTCCGTCTTAAGACACTGCTTCTCATATTTCCTCACTGTCGCATCACTGGTAGGTGTCACTTCCTCCTCCGCTATATGATATTGATCCAGCTTCTCCCGCACCTCCTGCTTATACTCTTCCTTCTCCTTAAATATCTTATCAATCACGCGGGGAATATTAAGACTTCCCTCATCCGCAAGCTCCTCATGAATAATACTTTTTGCTTCCATGGAAGCCCCAAACTGCTCCTTCTCATCATAGTACTTCTTCTGCACCTGCTCCACAGCCTTCTCCACGGCTGCCAGCTTGCTTTTTGCGGACAACGCTGCACCACATTTTAAAAAGAGCTTTGAAAAATATGCTGTCTTCTCTCCATTCACCTCATACTTTTTCTCGACCAACTGAACAGAAAAATCCCCCAGATGAATAAAACATGCCTCCGACAGCCTCTGCCCCTCCGACGGAAGAATGGAACGGTGTCTTGCTATGTGATTGACATGCAACTCTCCCTCGCTCTCCGTTCTATGTGTGTAGGACATCTTATAATTCATCTTCAGCATAGCAAGAAAAGTCGTATTATTCACCCGATATTCTGCCAGTATAAAATCTGCCGGCAGAATGGCAATATTACCATTCATTATCTCATATAACATAGACGCAAGCATCTGGGAAATTGGAATAAAATTTTCCTCTGAATAATCCTGAAGGGCACGAAACACCTCTGATTCCTCTTTATAAAACTCACACGCTTTCCAGTCATCTCCGGTAAGCAGGCGGAAGATATGGTTTTTTAGAAAATCACACAGATCCGATCCCATATCAAGCTCCACATCTGACAGCACAGGCAGGCCTGTTGTAGAATCCAAAATATGCAAAATGGCGCGATTTATCCGAATGTCATCCTTGTCCGCTATCATTCTATCGCCTCACTTTCTCTGTTTGTTTTTACAAGAAATAACCTTATCTTGTCCATCATACAACAAAAACAGTGATTTCGCAAGCATCACATCCATCGAAAGAGAAAAGCCCTCCTCCCCTTCTTGCCATACACAAATAGAGGGCACCGACTGTTCTTAATACAATCAGTGCCCTCTATATAACTGTTTGATCCATTGGACTATACCTCATCTTCCTTGTTTCTATAAAGGTAATTCATTCAGTCTTTGGTGGTCCGTACCTTCCTTTCCTTCATATTCAGATAATGCATTGCTTTGTTTTATCTTGATTAAATATTACCACACATTCTTTTACTTGTCAATAGTTATTTTAATATTTTATTATTTTTCTTTTGTAAACAATTTTTTTATCCTTATTTTTTATTTATTTTATAAATAATATATTTTATTTATAATTTTCAGACTTTTATTTTCATTTCTTTCTTGCGTTTGAAATGTGTACGATAGCCTGATACTTTATTATATACCCAGAAAGCCTCCACCAGAATATTATGGCTTTTTCCCATCTTCTCCCTTGTCGTTCCGTGGTAATAATGCCCTCCCACACCGATCGCCGATCCTTTGATCACCTGTGCGATAACATCAGACTCACAGGTGACAGGCTCCTCAAACTCTGTGTAGGCCGTCCCAACACATTCTATCTTATGGGAATCACTTCCCCCAAACATACTGAGATTATATTTCTCTGCAAGCTCTACTGCTCTCTCATTATCCTCCGGCCTCTCACATGAATTAAAACCCTCCAAGAAATCAAAGCTGGACAATATATCAGGATTCTGCCGATATCTCCTTGTATTTGTAATGCTTAAGTACTTCTCCCCGCATGGATGTGCAGGGCCTAAGATACCACCATTTCTGTGAACCACATCAATCAGAAGTTGAACAGGAAGCCCCCGAAGCTCCAGAATCCGAAGCTTTACTGTCTCCGGCATAATCACCAAAATATGCCCAGAATCTATCGTATCATACTCAATGCCCTTCAACACAAGAAAATCCTCATGCCTTCTGCCTTTAATATACTTCTTCCACGCACGGTATCCATTATAAGAATTATGATCCGTGATCAACATTCCATCAAAACCCTGCCGCTTCAGCTCCTCAATATATTCCTCCACAGGGATCTTTCCATCCAGTGAACCTTCCTTTGTATGACAATGCATATCCAGCTTCATATACCCTCCCGCACCTTTCCTCTATGTTACTTTTTCTTCCTGTCCTTTTCTCTTCCAAAGCCATCCGACAGACAGCTTGTTTCTCTATAGAAAGCGCTCCCATCTTATAGAGCGAGCGCCTTTTTTTAATATTCTCCTAAAAGCATAAGGGTATCATACCATATAGAATCTCCCCTTCCTATCATATCATAGCTCCCAATTCATGTCCAGCCTCACCAAAAAAATCCTGATATTTTATTATAGCACAAGCACAATTCCATATTTTACCAAATGGTAACACTCACTGACATCAAAAAATATACACGCATAAAAGACACCCGTCAGCCATTCCCGCCAACTGGTGTCTCTTATACAATAATGTCAGATTATTTATAAATTTTTTACAACAAAAACGGTGATAACATTTCCATAATCCTTGAATCCATTGAATCAAACCTTAATTGCAGTGGTTTTGAAAAATCTAACGCCATTACGCCAAGTATTGATTTTGCATTAACGATCTTCTGTCCCGATCCCAAATCGAATCTCGACTCGGATTTGTCAATTATATTTACAAACTGCTTAATCTGCTCCACATTATTGAATTTAACATTTACCTGATGCATAACTTATCTTCTCCTTCTAATAAGCATTGTTGCCAACATCATGAAATTTTCTATAATGTATTTTCTCAACTGTAATTTGCGCTGTTTTTTCTCTGAGCTTACACAGCCCCACAAGCCTGCGCAGCTTTGGGCACCCATCACCTCCGCTATTTTCCTCCTGCCTATGTATGGCTGAATAGTTACATAATATATGTAATTTGCACTTTTGTAAATTGACATATTCTATAATTTTACTCCTTCATTTTTGTATATTATGCACCAGTTTACAATATCTCAACCATTCTGTCATTTTTTCAACATATTTCTCCCTATAACACTACTCGCTGCACGGGCACATGCAGCTTTTACTGTAAATTTCCCTACATACCTTTTCTCAATCGGGCAGGAGCTATCGCATTAAGAAAAACACATACAGGATATTATAACTTCTTGTAAATTTTATACTTTATCTGTTGTTAAAAATATGTTGTATCATTTTCTGTAAAGATCCGTCCGGCGAACTGCCTGTGGTCCTCCGTCACCCCGCTCTCGCTTAGTGAAAAACGCAGCGGACGCTAAGCTCGAAACTACCTCGCTAAGCGCCGACGTTTTTCAATAGGTTCCTTGAGGACCACAGGCAGTTCGCCGGACTGTTTTATTTAGAAAGGCAAAACACGCTGCAGCCCTGCTTGTATAGGATGGATCTATCGCTTTTGTTGCTTCCATTAAGAGAGCTTGATGATCTATGAATACAAACAAAAGTCAAACTCCCATTGCTTGCACTTAACTTGGACTACAGCCAGTTCACTATTTTTGTCAAGGAACCTATTGAAAAACATCGGTACTTAGCGAGGTTTCTCACGAGCTTAGTATCCGTTACGTTTTTCACTAAG